>NZ_CEXFHW010000144.1:0-10376 GCF_982640115.1 Quisquiliibacterium sp.
CCCAGGCCGTGGCCCTGCTGATCCGGGCCGAACAGGAGCCTCAGTCATGACCGAACCCGATGCCGCGCGTCCCGCCGATGTGATCCACCGCCCGGAGCGTGGCTGCTTCGAGCTCGAGGTGCGCGGCATGCTGTGCCGCGCCGACTACCGTCGGGTGGGCGACGTGCTGGTGGTCCATCACACCGAGGTGCCACCGCTGCTGGAAGGCCGGGGCCTGGCCGGCGTGCTGGTGCGGGCGGTGTTCG
Organism: Quisquiliibacterium sp.; assembly: GCF_982640115.1. Taxonomy (NCBI): domain Bacteria; kingdom Pseudomonadati; phylum Pseudomonadota; class Betaproteobacteria; order Burkholderiales; family Burkholderiaceae; genus Quisquiliibacterium; species Quisquiliibacterium sp. The sequence goes on from NZ_CEXFHW010000144.1 coordinate 246, forward strand.
ATCATGCCGCGGCGCAGTCGCTGCGGGTGCAGCCCCGCTGCTCGTATGTCAGCGCCTGGGCCCGGCGCCATCCGGAGGTGCGCCCGCTGCTGGCCTGATCAGGCCCGCCGACAGTGCGGTGCCGGCCAGCACCACCGCGCAGCCGAGCAGGGTCTGCAGGGTGATTGCCTCGCCCAGATAGAGCGCGCCCGACACGATCGCCACCAGCGGGTTCAGGAAGGTGACCGACATGGTGGGCACGGTGCCCACCTCGCGCAGCAGGCGGAAGTACATCAGCATGCCCAGGCCCGAGCTGGCCACGCCCAGGAAGGCCGCCTCCAGCCAGGCGCGCAGGCCGGGCAGCCCGCTGCGTGGCGCGGCCCACACGCCCTGCCATTCGGCGATGGCGAAGGGCGTGAGCGCGATCGACGCTGCGAGCATGGTGCCCACGGTGAGGGCGAGCGGGTCGATGCCGGCCATCTTCACCCGCGAGAAGTTGGCCGCCATGCCCCAGACCACCGAGGAGCCCAGGCCGCAGAGCACCGCCATGGTGACTGCCAGTGAATCGGCATCGAGCCGCAGCGAGGCCTTGCCCCAGACCAGGATGGTCACCCCGGCCATGCCCACCGCCAGGCCTGCCATCCGCCAGGGGCCGATGCGCTCGCCCAGCCAGGCCCAGGCCACCACGGCACCGAACATCGGCGCGGTGGCATTCAGGATCGCGGTGAGGCCCGCGCTCAGCGTGAGCGCCGACCAGGCGATCAGCACGAACGAGAGCGCGGTGAAGGCGGTGCCCTGCAGCGCGAACAGGCCGGCATGACGCCGCAGCAGCGGCAGTCCGCCGCGGTGGGCGAGCACCGGCAGCAGCAGCACCGCGGCAATGCCCATGCGCACCGCGATCAGCGTCACCGGCCCGAACTCAGGCACCGCCGAGCGGGTGAACAGATAGGCGGCACCCCACAGCAGCGAGAGCACCAGCAGCTCGGCCACATGACGCGGCCCGACGCGCGCCGTGGTCTGCACGCCTCAGGCTGCCGCGGCGAGCCGGGTCACCACCTCGTCGGCGATCGCCAGGCTGGAGGTCAGGCCGGGGGACTCGATGCCGAACAGATTGACCAGGCCGGGCACACCGTGCTCGACGGGCCCCTGGATGACGAAGTCGGCCGCGGCATCGGCCGGGCCGCCGAGCTTGGGACGAATACCGCTGTAGCCGGGGGCGAGCGAGTCATCGGGCAGGCCGGGCCAGTAGCTGCGGATGGCCTCGGTGAAGTTCGCGCAGCGCGCCGGGTCGACCGAGTAGTCGATGGCGTCGATCCACTGCACATCGGGCCCGAAGCGGCCCTGGCCGGCGAGATCGAGGGTGAGGTGCACCCCGAGCCCCGCACGCTCGGGCACCGGGTAGATGAGCCGGCTGAAGGGCGCGCGCCCGATCAGGCTGAAGTAGTTGCCCTTGCACAGACCGGCCACCGGCACATGGCGGGGGTCCAGGCCTTCGATGCGCGCCGCCACCGCCGGTGCGTGCAGGCCGGCGCTGTTGACCACGGTGCGCGCGCGCAGCGCCATGGGCTCGTCGCCGCCCACCCTCAGTTCGATGCCCTGCGCGCTCACCGTGGCGCCGACGAGCGGCGACTTCAGGGCCAGCATGGCGCCGTGATCCTGCGCTTGCCCCAGCAGCGCGAGCATCAGGCCATGGCTGTCGATGATGCCCGTGACTGGCGAGAGCAGCGCGGCATCGCAGCGCAGCGCGGGCTCCAGGGCGCGCGCCTGGGCGCCATCGAGTACCGCCAGCTCCTCGACGCCATTGGCGCGGGCGTGCCGCTCGATGCCGGCGAGCTGGGCCACCTGATCGGGCCCGTTGGCCACGATCAGCTTGCCGCAGCGGCGATGGGCGATGCCGCGCTCGGCGCAGTAGGCATACAGCCGTCGGCGGCCCTGCACGCACAGCCGCGCCTTGAGCGAGCCGGCGGGGTAGTAGATGCCGGCATGGATGACCTCGCTGTTGCGCGAGGAGGTCTCGGTGCCGAAGGCGTCGGCCGACTCGAGGAGAATCACCTCGCGCCCGGCCATGGCCAGGGCGCGCGCCACCGCGAGGCCGACCACGCCCGCGCCGATCACCACGCAGTCGATGTCTTCCATGGCTGCCGGCGCTCCAGTCGATCGAGAAGGTAGTCCACTTCGGCGCGCGCCGTGGGGCTGAGCGCGCTGGCCGGACGGCGCTGGGTGTCGCTGGCCAGCACGCCGCGACGCATCAGCACATGCTTGCGCACCGCCAGACCCACGCCGGGCTGCTGCTCGTAGCGCAGCAGGGGCAGGTGCGCGTCGAAGAGGTCGTGGGCTTCATCCCGGCGGCCCTGGTCGGTGAGCCGGCCCACGCCCACCAGCATCTCGGGAAAGCAGTAGCCGGTCATGGCGCCGTCGGCACCGCGCTCGGTCTCGAAGTCGAGGAACAGTCCGCCGTTGCCGCACAGGATGGAGATGCGGCGCATCGCGCCCTCGCGCTCCCAGGCGCGCAGCGCGCTGATCTTTTCCAGACCCGGCCAGTCCTCGTGCTTGAGCATCACGCAGGAGGGGTTCTCGGTGACGATGCGCCGGATGACGGCAGGCGTCATGACCACGCTGAAGGTGAGCGGATAGTCCTGGATCACGAAGGGCACATCGGCGCCAATGGCCTCCACCGCCTGCCGGTAGTAGCCGACGATCTGATCATCGGTGCGCAGGGTGTTGGGCGGAGCGATCATCACCCCGGCCGCGCCCGCGGCCATCACCTCGTGGGTGAGGGCGCGCATGGCGGCAAAGCCGGGCGCGGTGACGCCCACCACCACCGGCACCGGCAGGTCGCGCACCACGGCGCGCACGATCGCCAGGCTCTCGGCGGCATCGAGCTTGGGCGCCTCGCCGAGTTGGCCGAGCACGGTGACGCCGGTGACCCCGGCGCGCTGGTAGAAGCGGCACAGCCGGGCCAGCGACTCATGGTCGACCTCGCCGGCGGGCGTGAACGGTGTGGGGGCGATCGCGTAGACGCCGCGGGCCTGTGCGGACAGGGTCATCGTCGGAGGGGCCGGGAGGAGGAGGAGGGGAAGTCTACCCGCGCCGCCCCTCGCAGGGGTGCGACCCCGGGCCGGAACCGGATGCCTGCCGTCGGCCGCCTCGGGAGGGTTACCATCGCCAATCCTGGTCCTTCAACCCCGTTCTGCAGGAGCGTCCATGAGCATCGAATTCATCAATCCCCCCGGCATGTCGGTGGGCAGCTATTCCCATGCGGTGGGCGTCGATCTATCCGGCGGCCGGCTGGTCCTGCTCTCCGGTCAGGTGGCCATGGACGCCGCCGGTGCCGTCACGGCCAGCACCTTCGAGGGGCAGGTGGAACAGGTCTTCGATGCGCTGAGCACGGTGCTGGCCGCCTCGGGTGCGCGCTGGACCGACGTGGTCAAGCTCAATGTCTACCTGTGCGACATCAGCCCCGAGCGGGTGCGGGTGTTCCGCGAGATCCGCACCCGGCGCCTGGCCGGGCACAAGCCGGCGAGCACCCTGGTGGGCACCTCGGGGCTGGTCCACGCCGACCTGATGCTCGAGGTGGAAGCCACGGTGTACATCGCCGAGGGCGCGGCGCGCTGAGCCCGGCCGATGTTCCCGCACGCCCTCGCTGATCTCGAGACCCCGGCGCTGCTGCTCGACGAGCCGCGCATGCGGCGCAATGCAGCGCGCATGCGTGATCGGGCGGCTGCGCTCGGCGTGAGCCTGCGGCCGCATGTGAAGACCGCCAAGTGCCTGGAGGTGAGCCTCGCGATGTGCGGCGGTGCGCCGGGTCCGGTCACGGTTTCTACCCTGAAGGAGGCCGATCAGTGCGCCGCTGCGGGCTTCCGGGACATCACCTATGCGGTGGGCATCACCGCCAACAAGATCGCCCATGCGCGCCGTCTGCTCGCCCAGGGCGTGCGGCTGAGCGTGCTGCTCGACAGCGTGGCGGCGGCGCGCGCGCTGGTCGACGCGATGGTCGGCCATGTCGGCGAGCCGCTGTCGGTGCTGATCGAGATCGACACCGACGGCCATCGCAGCGGTCTGGCGCCGGACGCCCCCGATCTGCTGCCGGTGGCGCAGGCCCTGGTCGCGCCCGGCGTGCGGCTGGCCGGTGTGCTCACCCATGCCGGTGAGTCCTACCACTGCCGCGATCAGGCCGCGCTCGTGGCCATGGCCGAGCGTGAGCGTGCCGGCGCGGTGCATGCCGTGCAGCGGCTGCGCGCGGCGGGCCATGCCGCGCCGGTGGTGAGCGTGGGATCCACGCCCACGGCGCTTTCGGCCGCTGCGCTGCCTGGCGTCACCGAACTGCGGGCAGGGGTGTATGTGTTCTTCGACCTGGTGATGGCCGGCGTGGGCGTGTGCGGTCCTGACGACATTGCCCTGTCGGTGCTCACCAGCGTGATCGGCCATCAGCCCGCCCGCGGCTGGACGATGTGCGATGCCGGCTGGATGGCGCTGTCGCGCGATCGCGGCACTGCATCGCAGCCGGTGGATCAGGCCTATGGTCTGGTGTGCGACGCCCAGGGGCGTGTGCTGCCCGACTATCTCGTGAGCGCGGTCAGCCAGGAGCACGGCACGATCACCCACCGCAGCGGCGATCCCGCGCGCTTCCTGGATGTGCCGGTGGGCACGCTGCTGAGGGTGCTGCCCAACCATGCCTGCGCCACCGGTGCCCAGCACGCCGGGTATCGCGTGCTCGGCGGCGAGGGCAGCGTGGTGGCGCAATGGGCCCGGTTCTCGGGCTGGTAGACGCCGGGCCCCTCGAGCGGGGCCCGGGTCTCAGCTGAGGTCGGCGGCCAGGGTGGCGCGGGTCTCGGGGCCGACCGGCTCCAGAGCGGCCTGGTAGGCGGGGTGATCCACGCCGATGGCCAGGCTCACGCCGTACTTGAGGGCTGCTGCCATCTCGTCGGTGAGCTCGAAGCGCAGGAAATGCACCGAGGAGGTCTTGACCGCGTTCTCGCGCTCCATGTCCTCGTCGGCGATGGCATACACGCGCGGCGAGCCCTCCACCTGCACCCAGACCCGGTCCTCCACGCCGATCAGGCGGGCGAGCTCGCGCTTGCGCTCCTCGGGGTCCGGGTACTCGATCAGCATGGTTGCCTTGAAGTTGCGGCCATCGGGCACCAGGGGGTTGTAGGCCTCGAGCTCGTGGCCGATGCCTTCCTCCTCGAAGATCTTCTCGATGCGCAGCATCTCCTGGATCTGGTAGCGCACCGTGAGCTCGTCCTCGAACAGCAGGGTCACGTGCGCGCCCAGGGCCACCGAGCGGTGGCGCTTGTGGTCGATCACGCGTCGGCGGAAGTCCGAGCGGGCCTTCGCGTAGGCCTCGAGGGTCATCAGGGAATCGCGGGTCACCTTGGTCATGTCATCACTCCTTCAGTCCGTAAGCCATCCGCAGCAGCGTGATCGGATGTGCGAGCTTGTCACCGGCGGGCTTGCCGGCCAGGGCCATCCCCTGCTCGATGTGATGCCCGGCCAGCTGGCAGTCCGAGGCGATCCAGTCAGGCTCGCTGCCGGTGTGCTCGGCCATCTGCCGGAACACCGGCCGTCCGATCTTCAGTGCGGTCTCGTGGAATTCCTTCTTCACGCCCCAGGTGCCGGCGTGGCCGGAGCAGCGCTCCACGGTGTTCACCTGGGTGTCGGGGATCATCTGCAGGGTCTCGCGGGTCTTCTGGCCGACGTTCTGCACCCGCAGGTGGCAGGCCACGTGATACGAGACCTTGCCCAGAGGCTGGGCGAAATCGGTCTTCAGCAGGCCATCCTTGTGGCGGGCCACGAAGTACTCGAAGGGGTCGAACATGGCGGCCTTCACCGCCTGCACATCGGCATCGTCAGGGAACATCAGCGGCAGTTCCTGCTTGAACATCAGGCCGCAGGACGGGATGGGCGCCACGATCGCCCAGCCCTCGCGGGCCAGTCGCGCCAGCTTGGGGATGTTGCGTTCCTTCAGCGCGGCCACGGCCTCCAGGTCGCCGAGCTCGAGCTTTGGCATGCCGCAGCAGGCCTCCTTCTCGACCAGGGTCCAGGGGATCTGGTTGTGATCGAGCACCTTGAGCAGGTCATGACCGATGCCGGGCTCGTTGTAGTTGACATAGCAGGTGGCAAAGACCGCCACCTTGCCGGGCGTGCGCTCGCCGGCGCGCACCGCGTGGGCGGGCGAGGGGGCCGCGCTGCCGGGGAACGGATGGGCGCTGAAGTCGGGCAGCCAGGCCGAACGGTGCACGCCGATCATGTCTTCGCCGAGCTTGCGAAGCGTGGGTGATTCCTTCGCCTTGTTCACCATCTGCACCACCACCGGAATGCTGGCCAGCTTGCCGTTGCGGTCGGTGGAGGAAAGGGTGCTGTCACGGAACTGGGTGGGCGTGCCCTGCTTGAACTGGATCGCCTTGCCCCTCAGCATCAGGTGGGGGAAGTCGAGGTTCCAGGGGTGCGGCGGCACATAGGGGCACTTGGTGAGGTAGCAGACATCGCACAGGTAGCACTGGTCGACGACCTTCCAGTAGTCCTTGCGGTCGACGCCATCGACCTCGCCGGTCTTGCTCTCGTCGACCAGGTCGAAGAGGGTCGGAAAGGCATTGCACAGGCTCACGCAGCGGCGGCAGCCATGGCAGATGTCGAAAACCCGTTCCATCTCGTCGAGGGCCTTGCTCTCGTCGTAGAACTCCGGGTTCTTCCAGTCGAGCGGGTGACGGGTGGGGGCTTCGAGCGAACCTTCGCGTGCGGTCATGGTCGTCTCACGGGCAAAGAAAAAGGGAGCGCCAAGACGCTCCCCGGCCTGCCCGCCAGCGCGGGTCCCGGAGGGCGCGCGCGGCGGTACGGCATCAGCGTCTTCAGGCGGCCAGGGCCTCGAGCGCCTTGGCGAACTTGTTGGCGTGCGAGCGCTCGGCCTTGGCCAGGGTCTCGAACCAGTCGGCGATCTCGTCGAAACCCTCTTCGCGGGCCGATTTGGCCATGCCCGGGTACATGTCGGTGTACTCGTGGGTCTCGCCGGCGACGGCGGCCTTCAGGTTGAGCGCCGACTCGCCGATCGGCATGTCGGTGGCGGGGTCACCCACTTCGGCCAGGTAGTCGAGGTGGCCGTGCGCGTGGCCGGTCTCGCCTTCGGCGGTCGAGCGGAACAGCGCCGCGACTTCCGGATGGCCTTCAACGTCGGCCTTGTTTGCGAAGTACAGGTAGCGGCGGTTGGCCTGGCTCTCGCCGGCAAACGCAGCCTTGAGGTTGTCGTGCGTCTTGGTGCCCTTCAGTGACGGCATGGCGGTCTCCGATGTGACGGTGGTTGGGAATCAGTGCAGTCGAGACATCCGCCGGGTACTTGTTTGTCCAGCCTTGTCGACTGCACGGATTGTACAAACCCGTGAGCGCGCCTGACCAATTGAACCTTCTAATGCGGGTGATTGAGCTTGACTATCGTCAGCGCCGAACGATCGGAGGACGACGCCCCGCAGGTCGTGGCGGGTTCAGCGCCGGGCCGCGTCGGGCAGGGTCAGGCGCACCGTCAGCCCCTCGCCTTGCGGGCCCGCCTCGAGCTCGCAGGTGCCGCCGTAGCGGGCGGTGAGCCGGGCCACGATCGCCAGCCCCAGGCCGCTGCCACCGGCTTCGCTGCGCTCATCCTCGATCCGCGAGAAGGGGCGCAGCAGGCGCTCGCGCTCGGCCGCCGGCACTCCGGGCCCCCGGTCGCTCAGGGTCATCTCCAGCCCGGCTGGCAGGCGTCGGGCGCCAATGCTCAGCTCGGCCCGGCCGCTGCCCGGGGTGCTGCCATGGCGCACCGCGTTTTCGAGCAGGTTGGCGAGCATGCGCTCGAGGTCGATCGGGTCTCCCCGCCAGACGAGATCGGCCGGCAATTCGGTGTGCACCGTGAGCAGCCCGGCCTCCCGGCGTGGCTGGTAGCCGGCGAGCGCGCCGCTCAGCACGTCGGCGACCATCACCTCGCCGATCCGGCGCGCCGGGCCGTGCTCGCCGGCCACCCGGGCGTACTCGGTGAACTTGCCCACGATCCGGTCGATCCGCTCGATGTCACCGTTCATGGCCCGCTTGTCCTCGGGGCCGAGGGCCGACAGTTCGATCTCCATGCGCAATCGGGTGAGCGGCGTGCGGATGTCATGCGAGATGCCGGCCAGCGCGACGGCCCGATCCGATTCAAGCTGGGCGAGCTCGGCCGCCATCCGGTTGAAACGACGGTTGAGGGCGGCGATCTCGGGCGTGCCCGACTCGACCAGGGGTGCGGGCGCGCGGCCCCGACTGACCTGATCGAGCGCCCGCGCAAGATTGGCCAGCGGTTTGCTCAGTGGCGAGGCCAGCATCAGGGCGCCAACCAGCGCGAGCCCGGCCGCGACCACCAGCATGGTGACCCACGGCGGACCGAGGTGACGATCGAAGCGGCTGCCCTCCAGGCCCAGCCAGTACGGGTCGCCGTCGATGTCGAAACTCACCCAGAGGCCCGGGTCGCCATTGACGCCCGCAGCCAGCCGCGTGGCCGGTCCGAGCAGCTGATGCAGTCGGGCGAGCAGGCTCTCGCTGCGGCGCCCGGCCATCGCGTCGACCCGGTCGGAGACCTCGAGCGGCAGCACGCGCACGCCTTCCTCCCGGGCGAGGGTCGTGAGCAGCTGACGCCGACGCTCCGGCTGGGCGCTCACCAATCCGGAGCGGGTCAGGTTGACCACCGAGGCGATCTCCCAGGCCAGGGTCTGCTCCGCGGGCGCCGGATCGAAGGCCCGCACCAGCTCGAGCATGATCAGCAGGCAGGCCACCACCAGTCCGGCGATGAGCAGGAAGGTTCGCCAGAAAAGGGTGGTGCGCATGCGGGTGGGCGCTCGGGCGCGGTTGGCGCGTCCGGACGCTCAGGGCTGGTCGGGAACGAAAGCGTAACCGACACCCCAGACGGTCTGGATGTAGCGGGGGTTCTGCGGATCGTCCTCGATCAGCTTGCGCAGCCGCGAGATCTGGACATCGAGGCTGCGATCGAACGCGCCGTATTCGCGGCCCCTGGCGAGCATCATGAGCTTGTCGCGCGAGAGGGCCTGTCGGGGGTGGCGGGCGAAGACCTTCAGCACCGCGAACTCGCCACTGGTGAGGGGGATGGGCCGACCGGCCCGGGTAAGCTTGCGCAGGGCCAGGTCGAGATGGAATTCCCCGAACTGGATGCTGGCTGGCTCGGCGCTCGGCGCCCCGGGAACCTCGGGCGGCGGCTGCCGGCGCAGGACCGCATGAGCCCGGGCCAGCAGTTCGCGTGGATTGAAGGGCTTGGGCAGGTAGTCGTCAGCGCCCATTTCCAGCCCGAGGATGCGATCGACATCATCGCCCTTGGCGGTGAGCATGATGATCGGGGTGCGTTCGCCGCCGCCGCGCAGCCTGCGGACGATTGACAGGCCATCCTCACCGGGCAGCATGAGATCGAGGATGATCAGGTCGAAGGTCTGGCGTTGCATCAGCCGGTTCATCGACGGGGCATCCTGGGCCAGGCTCACCTGGAAGTCGTTCTCGGTGAGGTATCGACGCAGCAGTTCCCGCAGCCGGGGGTCGTCATCGACGACCAGCAGGTGCTTGGCGGTCACGGTCATGATGCGGGGATCATAACCAGCGCCGGTGTGCGCCGGGGGGCGCCCGCGAACTCCTTACCCGCTGTTACATCGGAGCCCCCGAAGGCAGCGGGTGACTGGGCGGGGATTGCCTACAATCGGGGGATGCGCGAGTGGCGATCGTCTGGTGGCGTCCGTTTTCGGCAGCGCCAACTTTGGGGGCTTCTGCTGGCCGGTCTGCTTCTGGCTGCGGCGGGCCCGGCGCGCGCGCATGCGCCCGGAGAGCGTCTCGATCCCGAGGAGCGCAAGCGGCTGCGGCATGAATTGCGCCGCCATGCGCAGTCCTCGCGCCTGCTCGCGGAAGGTGAAGGCAGCCTGTCGCGTCAGGTTGGCGATAGCGCGCCTGGCCGGCCGGCGGAAGCTCGCCCGGGAGCCGAAGGCCGGCCCGGGGCAGAGGTCCGGCCCGGGGCAGAGGCGCGGCCTGGGGCAGAGGCGCGGCCTGGCGCAGAGGCGCGGCCTGGGGCAGACGGCCGGCCCGGCGCAGAGGCGCGGCCCGGGGTGGAGGGGCAAGTACCGGGGCCTGCGCTGCCGGCCGGTAGTCCTGCGGCCGGGCTCGCGG
>NZ_CEXFHW010000145.1:0-10357 GCF_982640115.1 Quisquiliibacterium sp.
GCCGCCGGCCCTGCCGGTTCAGGTCTTGCGCCGCTGTCGCTGTGACTTCTCGCGCCGATCGAGTCCCTCGGGCGCGGGGATCTCGCCGGCGGCGACCGCGTCGAGCAGCCATTGGCGGATGGCATCCACACCCGGCACCGGCCCGGGCACCGGAGGACGCGCCACGCGCACCGCAACCCGCACCTCGTTGGCGACCTCGAGCAGCGTGAGGCCGGGCTGATCGGCCCACAGCCGGGCGGCGTGGGCAAGGCAGATCTTGCGGACAGGATTGGCCATGAGCGTCTCAGGCCGGCGCCGGCTCGGGCGCGGAGCACCCTGCCACGGCTCGCAACCCCGCCGGCCAGAGCAGGCAGCTCCCGGCCCGCGGCGATGGGACCAGGCGTCGGCTGTCGGCGTCGCTCGCGCTCATCGCCTCACTCCAGCTTGGCGCCGGAGTCGCGCACCGCGCGCTCCAGATCGCGTGCGCCCTCGCGCAACTGCGCGGCGAAGGCCTCGGGCGAGGCGCTGGTGGCCACATCCATGCCCTGGCTGGCGACCCGCTCGCGCACACCCGGACGGGCCATGGCGCGCGCAGCCGCCTCGTGCAGGCGACGCACCACCGCCGGGGGCGAGCCGGCCGGCAGGTAGAGACCGAAGGAGAAGCTCGCGTCATAGCCCGGGAGGCCGGCCTCGGCCGCGCCCGCAATGCCGGGGATCGCCGGCGAGGCGGCCGCGGTGGTGAGCGCCAGCGCCCGCAGCCGTCCGGCCTTGATGAGGTTCATGACGGTGGGCGGGGTGGCGAACATCACCTGGGTGTCACCGGCGATGGTGGAGGTGGCCGCCGCCGCGCCGCCCTTGAACTGCACGGTGATGAACTTCACCGCCGCTGCGGCCTCGAACTGGGCGCTGGCCAGATGCGGCGTGGAGCCGTTGCCGGAAGCGGCCGACGCGAGCCGCTCGGGGTGGGCGCGGGCATGGGCGATCAGCTCGCGCAACGAGCGCACCGGCAGCTCGTTGTTGACGCAGATGATCATCGGCCCGACCGCGAGCTGGCTGATCGGCACGAAGTCGCGGTTGCCGTCGTAGCCCAGGCGCCGGTAGAGGGCCGCGGTGAGCGCAAAGGGCCCGGCCACCAGCACGGTGTGGCCGTCGGCCGGCGCGCGGGCCACCAGCTCGTTGGCGATGGTGCCGCCGGCGCCGGGCCGGTTCTCGACCAGCACCTGCACGCCGAGCTCGCGACCGAGCTCATCGGCCGCCACCCGGGTGATGAAATCGCCCGAGCCGCCGGGCGGATAGCCCACCACCAGCCGCAGCGGTTTCGCCGGCCAGGCGGCCGACTGCGCACGGCCTGCCGCCGCGGGCAGCGCCGCGAGCGCAGGCAAGGACCGCAGGAGGCGTCGGCGGTGGGTGCGCATGCTCAGAGAATCACCCGGCCGCCGCGCAGCAGCGCGATCTCGGCCTCGGACACGCCGATCTCGCGCAGCACCTCGTCGGTGTGCTCGCCACGCTCGGGCGTGGCGGTGGCCAGCGCGGCCGGCGTGCGCGACAGGCGCACCGCCTGATTGAGGATGTTGAGCGTGCCCAGCCGCGGATGACTCACCGGTGCGGCCGCGCCGAGATGCTTCACCTGCGGGTCGGCAAAGACCTCGTCCATGCGATAGATGGGGCCGCAGGGCACGCCCGCGTCGTTGAGCCGGCTGACCCACTCGGCGCTCGGCCGCGTCTGCAGCGCCGTCTCGATCTCGGCGGCGAGCGCGGCCCGGTTGGCGGCGCGGTCGTCGGCACGCCGGAAGCGCGGATCGTCGGCAAGCTCGGGGCGGCCGATGGCCTCGCACAGCCGCAGCCACATCACGCTGCCCGAGGCGGCCACGTTGATATGGCCGTCGGCGGTGCGATAGGCCGAGGTGGGCATGCTGGTGGGATGGTCGTTGCCCACCTGCGGCGGCACCTGGCCGTCCATGGTGTAGCGGGCGGCCTGAAAGTCGAGCAGCGTGATGCCGGCCTGCAGCAGGTTCGACTGCACCCACTGCCCCTCGCCGCTCACCTCGCGCTCGAGCAGCGCGGTCATGATGCCCAGCGCGGCGAGCAGCCCGGCAGTGACATCGGCCACCGCCGCGCCGGCCCGCAGCGGGCCCTGGCCGGGGAAGCCGGTGACCGACATGATCCCGCACAGGCCCTGCGCGATCTGATCGAAGCCCGGCCGGTCGCGATAGGGGCCGTCCTGGCCGAAGCCCGAGATGCTGGCCAGGATGATCCGCGGGTTGATCGCCCGCAGCGAGGCATAGTCGATGCCCAGCCGGTCCTTCACATCGGGCCGGTAATTCTCGACCACCACATCGGCGGTGGCCACCAGACGACGGAAGATGTCGCGGCCGGCGGGCGCCTTCAGGTCGAGGGTGATCGATCGCTTGTTGCGGTGCAGGTTCTGGAAGTCGGAACCATCGCGGGCACCGCCGAGATCCTCGTCGCCGGGGGTCTCGACCTTGATCACATCGGCGCCGAAGTCGGCGAACTGGCGCACGCAGGTAGGCCCGGCGCGCACGCGGGTGAGATCGAGGATGCGCAGCCGAGCGAGTGCGGGAGAGGCCTGGATTCTTGCCATGGTCAGTTCGCCTTGCGAAGCCAGACAGCGGTGTCGTGGAAGGCCGCGCCGCCATTGGGATAGCCGGGTTCGGCCGAGGTGAGCAGGTTCACGCCCATGCCGCCCGAGAAGTGGCGGTTGGGCCAGATGCCCTCGAGCACCACCACCGAGCGCTGCTGCCCGCCCTGGGGGCGGGCGTGCACGGTGATCTCGCCCTGCCGGTTGCCGATCACCACCGGGTCGCCCTCGGCCAGGCCCAGTTCGGCGCAGACCTCGGGGTGGATCAGCGCGGTGGGACGCTTCTCGCGCTGCAGGGAACCCGGGGTCTCGGTGAAGGTGGAGTTGAGGAAGGTGCGCGCCGGCGCGGCGACCAGCCGGTACGGTCGCTGCGCATCGGTCTGGTCGATGACATCGAAGTGGTCGGGCAGCGTGGGCATCTCGCGCCAGCGCCCCCCCATGCGCGACCAGTCGGGTCTGAAGCGGAAACGCCGGTCGGGCCAGGCGAAGCCATCGAGGAAATGCGCGGTCTCGAAGGGCAGCGCGCAGTCCTGACCGCCGCGCTCCCAGTTGGTCTGCGCATCCCAGAGGCCGGAGCGGCGCAGGGTCTCGTCCATGATCTCCCAGGCACTCATGCCGAAGCCCGGATGCTCGGCACCCAGCCGGCGGGCGAGCTCGCAGATCACGAAGTGGTTCTCGCGGCACTCGCCCGGCGCCTCGACCACCTTGCGCGCCACCTGGAAGGTGGTGTGGCCCGAGGCGGTGTAGAAGTCATCATGCTCGAGGAACATGGTGGCCGGCAGGACGATGTCGGCGAAGGCCGCGGTCTCGGTCATGAACTGCTCGTGCACGCAGGTGAACAGATCCTCGCGCGAAAGGCCCTCGTGCACCTTGCCGAGTTCGGGGCAGACCACCGCCGGGTTGGTGTTCTGCACCAGCAGCGCGGTGACCGGCGGGCCGCCAGCGAGCGCATCGGGATCTCCGGTGAGGATGGGGCCGAGGCGTGACTGGTCGAGCGCGCGCACCGAGGTGTCGACCCGATCGAGACCCTCGATGAGGCTTCGGTCGAGCGGATAGATGCCGGTGTGGCCGTAGACCGCTCCGCCACCGCGCCGCTGCCAGGCGCCGACCACCGCCGGCAGGCAGCTCACCGCGTGCATGTTGACCGCGCCGTTGCGCTGGCGCGAGAAGCCGTGATGGGCGCGGATGAAGGGCGCCTTCGCGCGGCCATACAGACGCGCGAAGGCGATGATGTCCTCCGCCGGCAGGCCGGTGATCTGCTGCGCCCACTGCGGGCTGCGCTCGCGCAGGTGGGCGGCGAGCGCGTCGGGCGCGTCGGTGTGGGCACGCAGGTAGTCCCAGTCGGCGAAGCCCTCGGCAAACAGCACATGCATGACCGCGCAGGCGAGCGCGCCATCGGTGCCCGGCCGCACCGGCAGATGCAGGTCGGCACGCTCGGCCGTGCCGGTGCGGTAGGGATCGATCACCACCAGCATGGCCCCGCGCTTCTTGGCGGCCATGGCATGGGTCATGACATTGACCTGGGTGTTCACCGGGTTGCCCCCCCAGATCACGATCAGGTCCGAGTGCTCGCCGGCCTCGCGCAGGTCGACGCCGCGCTTGGCGCCGGTGCCGGCGATCCAGCCGTTGTCGGCCAGCGCCACGCAGATGGTGGAGTGCCAGCGGGAATAGCCCATCACATGACGCAGGCGGTTGATGCCATCGCGCTGCACCAGGCCCATGGTGCCGGCGTAGAAGTAGGGCCAGACCGTGGCCGCGCCATGCGCCTGGGCACGGGCGATGAAGGCCTGCGCCACCTCATCGAGGGCCTGCTCCCAGCTGATCGGGCGGAACTGGCCGCTGCCCTTGGGGCCGTCGCGCTTGAGCGGGCGGGTGAGGCGGTCGGGGTGATGGATGCGCTGGGCGTAGCGGGCCACCTTCTCGCAGATCACGCCGGCGGTGTAGGGGTTGCGCTGCGAGCCGCGCACCCGGCCGATGGTGTTCGCATCGAGCCGCTCGACCTCGAGGGCGCAGGTGCTGGTGCAGTCATGCGGGCACACCGAGGGCACGATCTCGATGGCGGACCTGGCGGGGGAAAGGCTCATGCTGGGCGATGGGTGAGGGCGGATGGATGACGCGCGCCGGCGTCGCGCTCGCGGGCTGCGCATGCGCAGCCCGCAGCATAACCGGCCCTTGACGGGACGGCAGCGGCCTTGCCGGAGACGGTGATGCGAGACAATGCGACTTCGCCGGAGATTCCGTTTGACCGACCCGTCCGATCCGCGCACGCCGCTGGCGCCGAGCGCTGCCGCGCCCGACGCCAACCCCGCGCGGGCGATCCGCCTGCTGCCCCTGCTGGCCACCGGCGCCTTCGCCAGTCAGGCGTCGATGCGGGTGGTTGATCCGATGCTGCCGCAGCTCGCGAAGGACTTCGGCACCGGCATCGCCGAGCTCTCCGGCGCGATCACCGCGTTCGCGGTCGCCTACGGCCTGATGCAGCTGGTCTACGGCCCGATGGCCGACCGGCTCGGCAAGCTGCGGGTGATCACCTGGGCAACCCTGGCCGCCTGCGTGCTCTCGGGCGCCTGCGCGCTGGCCACCGGCCCGGTCAGCCTGGCCGTGCTGCGGCTGCTGAGCGGCGCGGCCTGCGCCGGGCTGATCCCGGTATCGCTCGCCTGGATCGGCGACAACGTGCCCTACCATCAGCGCCAGCTCACCCTCGCGCGCTTCATGATCGGCTCGACCCTGGGCGTGGTGGTCGGGCAGATCGCCGGCGGCGTGTTCGCCGACACGCTGGGCTGGCGGATGTCCTTCCTTGCCCAGTCGGTGGTCTTTCTCGCCGTGGCGATGGCCCTGCTGCGCGTGCTGCGCCGGGGTCAGGCCGATGCGCCGGCGTCGGGCGCGCAGGCCGGCGGCAACCCGCTGCGTGCCTTCGGCGCGGTGCTGCGCGAGCGCTGGGCGCGGATCATCCTGGCCCTGGTGCTGGTGGAGGGCGCCCTGAACTTCGGCACGCTCGCGCTGCTGCCTTCCTGGCTGCACGAGGCCCACGGCCTGGCGCTCTGGCAGACCGGCATGGCCGCCGCCGGCTACGGCGCGGGCGGCCTGACGGTGGCGCTGCTCGGGCGCTGGCTGGTGGCCCGGCTCGGCGAGCGCGGCATGGCGCTGGTGGGCGCCATGGTGCTTTGCGCGGGCACGCTCAGCACCGGCGGCCCCCACTGGGCGCTCGAATCGCTCAAGTGCGCCATCACCGGCGCCGGCTTCTTCATGATGCACAACACCCTGCAGACGCTGGCCACGCAGATGACGCCGAGCCAGCGCGGCACCGCCATCTCGGCCTTCGCGCTGTCGCTGTTCATCGGTCAGTCGGCCGGGGTGGCGGTGGTGGCACGCCTGGGCCAGAGCATCGGCTTCGAGCGGGTCAAGACGGTCAACGGGCTCGGCCTGCTCGCCCTGGGCCTGGTGCTCACCGCCCTGCTGCAGCGGCGGGCGCGCAGCTGACCCCGAGGGCGCAGCCGGCTCAGCGTCGCCCGCCAGCGGCAGCGCCTACAATCACGGGGTGAGTTTTCGTCTGCCCGCCCGCCTGCGCCTGGGGTTCCGGGGATCGCCGCTGCGTCACGCGCCGTTCCGGCACTACTACCTCGGCGGCCTGGGCGTGTCCCTGGGCTTCACCATGCAGGCAACCATGGCCGCGTGGCTGATGGCCACCCTCACCCCCTCGGCGCTCATGGTCGCCCTGGTCCAGACCGCGAGCACGGCGCCCGCCCTGCTCTTCGGTCTGGTGGCAGGCGCGCTGGCCGATCTCTTCGAGCGCAGGCGCATCATCCTGATCACCCAGAGCGTCGCCCTGGCCAGCATGGCCATCCTCGGCCTGACCACCCTGGCCGGCCTGATCGGGCCGGGCATCCTGCTCGCGCTCACCTTCCTGATCGGCTCGGGCTTCATGCTGGCCACGCCGGCACAACAGGCCAGCGTCAACGAGCTGGTCTCGCGCGAGGAACTGCCGCGGGCAGTGGCGCTCGGGGCGGTCTCGTTCAACATGGCGCGTGCGGTGGGCCCGGCGCTGGCGGGCGCGATCGCCGCCTGGCTGGGCTCGGGCAGCGCCTTCCTCGCCGCAGCGGCCTGCGCCCTGCCCTTCATCCTGGTGGTGCGCGGCTGGAAGCCGCGCGAACCCTCGCTGCCCGGGGTACCCGAGAAGCTGCTCTCGGGCGTGCAGAGCGGCCTGCGCTTTGCCCGTCACACCCCGGCGATGCGCGCCCTGGTGATCCGCAATGTCAGCTTCTGCCTGGGGGCGAGCAGCTTCTGGGCGCTGCTGCCCGTGATCGCACGCGACCAGCTCGAGATGGGCGCGGGCGGCTTCGGCCTGCTCTCGGCCGGCTTCGGCCTGGGCGCGGTGGCCGGCGCGCTCTGGATCCCGCAGCGTCTCAAGCGCATGGATCTCGACACCGTGGTCAGCCGCGGCGTGCTGCTGTGGATCGTCGCCGCCTGCGTGGTGGCGGTCTCGCACATCACCGTGATCGCGCTGGCCGGCGCGGTGGGTGTGGGCATCGCGTGGGTGAGCGTGCTGGCCGGGCTGTCGGCCGGCACGCAGAGCACCGCGCCGGCCTGGGTTCGGGCGCGCGCGGTCTCGGTCACGCTGGTGGCGGTGCAGGTGAGTCTGGCCCTGGGCAGCGCCTGGTGGGGACTGGTGGCCACCCTCGCCGGTACCCAGGTGGCGCTGGCGATCTCGGCAGTGGCCATGTTCGGCCTGCATCTGCTGAACCGGCGCTTTCCGGTGAGCCTGGGCACCGAGGCCGAGGTGACCACCGGGGTGCAGCTGCCCGATATCGCCATGGCGATCGAGCCGCTGCCGCATGACGGCCCGGTGCTGGTGCAGCTCGACTACCGGATCGACCCCGACAACGAGGCCGGCTTCCTGCGCGCGATCCACGCGGTGGAGCCCACGCGGCGGCGCAACGGCGCGGCAAGCTGGCGGGTCTACCGTGATGTCGGCGAAAGCGGCCGCTTCGTGGAGCGTTTCGTGATCGCGTCCTGGGCCGAGTATGTCCGCCTGCGCCTGCGCATGACGGTGGCCGACCGCGAGGTGCAGGAGCGGGTGGCGCTGTTCCAGCGTGAAGGGGTGCCGGTGCGGGTGTCGCGGCTGATCGGGGTGAACCCGCAGGATGCGCCCCCCGACGAACGGGAGTCGGCGATCAGCTAGGACGGGGCGGCGGCGCCGCCTCGGGCCTGCGATCTCGCCGCCCGGCGCGCGCGCCGGGCGGGGCATGCAGCCCCGCCCGCCGGCAGGCTCAGGTGCCGTAGCCGGCGATCGCCTTGACCTCGAGGTACTCCTCCAGGCCGAAGCGGCCCCACTCGCGGCCGTTGCCCGACTGCTTGTAGCCGCCGAAGGGCGCACCACGCTCGTTGGGCGAGCCGTTCAGGTTGACATTGCCGGCACGGATCTGACGGGCCACCTTGCGGGCCCGCTCGACCGAACCAGCCGACACATAGCCCGCCAGACCATAGGGCGTGTCGTTGGCGATGCGCACCGCCTCGTCCTCGTCCTGGTAGCCCATGATCGAGATCACCGGGCCGAAGATCTCCTCGCGCGCGATGGTCATCTCGTTGGTGACATTGGCGAAGACGGTGGGCTTCACGAAGTAGCCCTTGTCGTAGCCATCGGGACGGCCGGGACCACCCGAGACCAGCGTGGCGCCTTCCTCGATGCCCTTGCGGATCAGGGCCTGGATCTTCTCGTACTGGATCGAGGACACCACCGGGCCGATGTTGGAATCGGCCGCGCGCGGGTCACCGCAGCGGGTCTTGTCGGCCACGGCGCGGGCGATCGCGATCACCTCGTCCATCTTCGACTGCGGCACCAGCATGCGGGTGGGCGCGTTGCACGACTGGCCCGAGTTGTTGAACACATGGGCCACGCCACCACCGACCGCCTTCTGCAGGTCGGCGTCATCGAGGATGACATTGGGCGACTTGCCGCCGAGTTCCTGGCTCACCCGCTTGACCGTGGTGGCCGCGCGCTGCGCGACATCGATGCCGGCGCGGGTGGAGCCGGTGAAGGAGATCATGTCGATGCCGGGATGGCCGCTCATGGCCGCGCCCACTTCCTGGCCCAGGCCGTTCACCAGGTTGAACACGCCCGCCGGCACACCCGCCTCGTGGAGCACCTCGGCGAAGATCAGCGCCGACGAGGGCGTGAACTCGGAGGGCTTGAGGATCATGGTGCAGCCCGCGGCCAGCGCCGGAGCCACCTTGCAGGTGATCTGGTTCAGCGGCCAGTTCCAGGGGGTGATCATGCCGACCACGCCGATCGGCTCGCGCACGACCATGGCCGCGCCGAGCTGCTCCTCGAAGTGGTAGTTCTTGAGCACGTCGAGCGTGGAGACGATGTGGCCCAGACCGGCGCCGGCCTGCACCTTCTCGGCAAAGCCCAGCGGGGCGCCCATCTCGTCGGAGATGGCCGCGCCGATGTCCTTCATGCGCGACTTGTAGACCTCGATGATGCGGGTGAGCAGGGCCACGCGCTCCTCGCGGCTGGTCTGCGAGAAGGTCTCGAAGGCGCGCCGCGCGGCGGCCACGGCCTTGTCCACATCGGCGGCCGAACCCAGCGCGATGTCGTACATCGCCTGCTCGGTGGCCGGGTTGACGACGGGACGGCTCTTGGGCGCGACCGGGTCGACCCAGGCGCCGTCGATGTAGAACTTCATGCGTTGAACCATCGGATCCTCACTGTAGAACGGCAAAAACCGGCTGTAGAACGCCGCGCACGCGGCGTGGCGACGGACGCGGATTGTGGCATGAGCCCGATCCGGCCGGCGGGGGCCTGGCAGCCCCGGCGTGTCGATCAGGCGCGATCGGCGTGGCCGGCAAGGGCGCGGCCTGCCATCATGCCGCGCCAGCCCTCACCAGGAGCACCCCGCCATGGACAAGGCCTTCGCCGGACTTCGGGTCATCGACTTCACCACCACCATCGCCGGCCCGCACTGCAGCCGCTTGCTCGCCGACATGGGCGCCGAGGTGATCAAGATCGAGGCGCCGGAAGGCGACATGATGCGCACCCGCCCGCCGCTGCGCGCCGGCGCGAGCACCGCCTTCGGCCAGCTCAATGCCGGCAAGAAGAGCGTGGTGCTCGACCTGAAATCACCGGCTGCGCAGCAGGCCGCCCGCACCCTCGTGGCCGGCGCGGACATCCTGCTCGAGAACTTCCGGCCCGGCGTGATGAAGCGGCTCGGGCTCGACTGGGAGAGCCTCGCCCCGCTGAACCCGCGCCTCATCTACTGCGCCATCTCGGGCTACGGCCAGACCGGCCCCTCCTCCCAGCTGCCAGCCTATGCGCCGGTGGTGCATGCCGCCGCCGGCTATGACCTCACCCACCTGCGCTACCAGGAAGGCCGAACCCGGCCCGACTACTGCGGCATCTTCGTGGCCGATGTCGCCTCGGGCGCCTATGCCTTCGGCGGCATCGCCGCCGCGCTGCATCAGCGCCATGTGACCGGTCGCGGCCAGTTCGTCGATGTGTCCATGCTCGAGACCATGCTCGGCTTCACGCTCACCGAACTGCAGAGCGCGCAGTTCGAGGTGCCGCCCATGGGGCGGCCGATGTTCGGGCCGCTTGCCTGCGCCGACGGCTACCTGATGGTGGCGGTGGCCAGCGAGAAGACCTTCCAGTCGATGTGCGAGGCCGCCGGCCATCCCGAGTGGGCCCGGGATCCGCGCTTCGCGGCCTACACCGACCGGCGGGTGAACTGGGGCCAGTTCATGGACCTGGCCGAGGCCTGGTCGGGGGTGCTGACCATGGCGCAGTGC
>NZ_CEXFHW010000146.1:0-10208 GCF_982640115.1 Quisquiliibacterium sp.
CGAGATCGGCCTCGGTCAGGCCGAGCACGCCGGTGAGCACCTCGCGGTTGAACTGGCCCATGGTGGGCGCCGGCCAGCGCACCGGCGGCGGCACACCGCCCTGACGGTACGGCGGGCTCACCAGCGGATGCAGGCCGACCACCGCTCGCTCCACCCGGCGGATCACACCGCGAGCCACCAGATGCGGATCGGTGTAGAGCGCCACCGGGGGCAGCACCTCGCCGGCCGCCACGCCGGCCTGCTGGAGCCGCCGCGTGGCGTCGCCGGCAGGACGCACGGCGCACCAGGCACTCAGGACCTGATCGATGCGATCGGCCTGCGCGCGTCGGCCGGCCGCCTCGGCGAGCGCGGGATCAGCGGCCAGCTCGGCCGCGCCGATGGCCGCACAGAGCGCGCGCCAGGCAGCGTCATCGGTGACCGCCACCAGCAGCCAGGCATCGGGCCCCTGGCAGCGGTAGATGCCGTGCGGCGCATGGTCCGGGTGGCGGTTGCCGGTGCGAGGCGCCAGCTGGCCGTTGGCCGACTGCTCGACCACCCAGGGCGCCACGAAGGGCAGCATGCACTCCACCTGGGCGAGATCCACATGCTGACCCTCGCCGGTCAGCTCGCGATGGCGCAACGCCACCAGCAGCGCGCAGGCGGCATTCAGGCCTCCCACCGCGTCACCATGCGCGATGTGGTTCATCACCGGCGGGTCGTCGGCGCGCCCCGACACCGAGGGCAGGCCGCTGCCCTGCTCGAGGGTGGAGCCATAGGCCCGGCAGTCGGACCAGCTGCCGCTCGCGCCGTAGGCGGCCATCGAGACCATCACCAGCCGCGGGTTGATCTGGCGAAGGTCGGCATAGCCCAGGCCGAGCCTGGGCAGCACCTGGCTGGAGTAGTTCTCGACCACGGCATCGGCGCCACGCACCAGCTCGCGCAGCAGGGCCGCGCCCTCGGGATGGGTGAGATCGAGCGTGATGCCGCGCTTGTTGCGGTTCATGGCGAGAAAGCGCGGGAGCTTCTCGTAGGTGCGCGCCTCGAACTCGGCCTGGCTCTGGCTGGTGCCGCGCCACCAGTCGGGATAGCCGCAGGCCTCGACCTTGATCACATCGGCGCCGAGATCGGCCATGTGCCGGGTGCACAGCGGCCCGGCCCAGCCCATGGAGAGATCGATGATGCGCAGGCCCGAGAGGGGGCCGTGGTCGGCGCCCGGGCGGCGTACCGGCCCGGTGAACACCGGCGCGGGAGCGCGGTCGAGCCAGAGTGCGGCCGGATCGCTGCTGCCGGGGGCAGGCACCTCGCCGCCCGAGGCCGGCGGGGTGAGGGTGAGGTGCAGCGGCGAGCGCGGCGCCTCGAGTTCGCGGCCGGCCACCCGCAGGCGGGCGATCGCACCGCGCTCGCGAAACGGCGGCACCTGCAGCAAGCCGGCCATGTCGGGCACCACCGCGAAGGGCAGCTTCTCCTCGAGGCCGCGGGCGAACCAGTGCTCGGCGCTCTGGCTGGCCAGCGCGGCCTCGATCCGGGGCTCGAGCGTGTCGGCAAAGCGCAGCCGGTCGGGGCCCATGTGATAGTCGGGATGATGGGCGAGGTCATCCATGCCCAGCAGATGGCAGAAGGCGAACCACTGCAGCGGCGTGACCACCGTGATGCCCAGCCAGCCTTCGCGGCAGCGGTACACCCCCATCGGATAGGTGGGCGTGAAGCGGTTGATGCCCAGGCGCGGCTGGCCGCGCCCGGTGGGCTCGGCCTCGCAGCCCTGATACTCGGAGAGTGCCACCACCGCCTCGAGCACGCTGAGCTCCCAGGCGCCGCCGCCGGCGCGGTCGCGCCCGGGCAGGCTCGCCGCCAGCGCGATGAAGGCCGACAGCGCCGCCACCACCGAGGACTGATGGTCGGACAGCACCAGCGGCGGCCCTTCGGCCGGGCCGATCAGCTGGATCTGCCCGCCCAGCGCCCGGCACACCGAGTCGGTGCCGCGCCAGCCGGCATACGGGCCGCTGCGACCGAACCAGCTCAGGTCGGCCACCGCGAGGCCCGGGCGGGCGCGACGCAGGGCCGCGTGATCGATGCCGGCGGCCGCGCGCTCGGCCGGATCGAGGCTGTCGATGATCACATCGGCGGCGGCCAGAAGCCGCGCGAGCGTCGGCCGGTCGGCCGCGGTGTCAGGCGAAAGCGTCACCGAGCGCTTGCCGAAGTTCATGGCCGCGAAGGCGGCGCCGGCCATCTCGGGCGCCAGGCCCTGGATGCGCGGCGATGCGAGCCGCGACGGGTCGCCCCCCGGCGGTTCGACCTTGACCACCTCGGCACCGAAATCGGCGAACAGGCGGGCGCACAGCGCGCCGGCCGGCAGGGTGCCGATCTCGAGCACCCGCAGACCGGACAGGGGAGGACGGGGAGATCCGTCGCTCATGTCCGGATCCGGCACTGGGCGGCCACGCGCGACACGCGGCGATGAGCGGGCAATGCGGTCACGCGAGAGTCTCCCCGGAGAAGGATCCGCGCGCCTGCGCGATCCTCGGCCAGCCGGCGATCGGCGCGACACGCTGTCGTTGTGTGTCAACCGAGGAGAGCACGCGCCGGAATCGGCTGTCAACGCGCCCGCCGACCCGGCGTTCCGAGGCGTGGCCCGTCTCCGATACCAGCGATCCGCTTATGGCCGGACGCGCCGCTGGCGGCCGCTTTGCTGGCGCGCCGCCTGCGCTCGCGGGCCTCGTCCGGTGATCAGCGGCTGCGCCGCCGTCCGCTGAAGGGATAGGACGGGTCGTGGTAACCCGGGGTGGAGGCGTGCCCGGGCGTGACCAGCTCATCGACCGCCTGCTCGTCGGCGTCGGTCCAGTCGACGCTCTCGGCGCCGAAGTAGTCCAGCCACTGCGCCAGCGTGCGCGGGCCGGCGATCACCGAGCTCACCAGCGGATTGGCCAGCACCCAGGCCACGGCAAAGCGCGCCAGCGGCAGCCCACGGCCGGCGGCGTGCACCGCCAGGCGCTGCGCCACCCGCAGCGACTCCTCGCGCCACTCGGTCTCCATCATGCGGCGATCGCCCCGGCCGGCACGGCTGTCCTGCGCCGGCGGCTGACCGGGCAGGTACTTGCCGGTGAGCACACCGCGGGCCACCGGGCTGTAGGGCACCACGCCCAGGCCGTAGTGGGCGCAGGCCGGCAGCAGCTCGACCTCGGGCATGCGGTTGAGCAGGTTGTAGTAGGGCTGGCACACCGCCGGTCGCGGCATGCCGATCTGGTCGGCCAGCCGCACCGCCTCGGCGATCCGCCAGCCGCGGAAATTGGACAGCGCCCAGCTGCGGATGCGCCCGGCGCGGATCAGGTCATCCAGCCCGCGCAACGCCTCCTCGAGGTTGTCGTCCTCGAAGTCGCGGTGCAGGTAATAGAGGTCGATATGGTCGGTGCCGAGCCGGCGCAGACTGTCCTCGCAGGCCCGCATCAGCCACTTGCGCGACCAGCGCCCCGCGTTGGGATCGGAGGACATCCGGTTGCCGACCTTGGTGGCCAGCACCCAGCGGTGCCGGTCGGCCGCGATCAGCCGGCCGGTGATCTCCTCGGACACGCCGCGGCTGTAGACATCGGCGGTGTCGATGAAGTTGATGCCGCGGTCGCGGGCGACGGCGACGATCTCGGCACTGGCGGCCTCGTCGGCCTGGTCGCCGAACATCATGGTGCCCAGGCAGAGCACCGACACATCGAGATTGGTGGCGCCGAGTCGGCGGTATTTCATGGCGGGCTTCCGATCGATGAAAGCCCTCATGGTAGGCCGCCGCGCGGCCGCGGCCTACTCCCGGTGTTCGCGCATGCGCTCGGCCAGACGCTTGCGGGCCCGATGCAGCCGGACCCAGCAGTTCGCCTCGCTGATGTTCAGCCGCTGACACACCTCCTCGGTGGACAGGCCCTCGATCACCTGCATCACGAAGACCTCGCGCAGGGTGGGCGGCAGGGCGTCGATCTCGCGCGCCAGCCGCGCACGCATGCGCCGACGCGACACCTCGATCAGCGGGTCCTGGGCCTCGGCCTGGGCCAGGGCCTCGAGGCCGCCGGGCAGGCCTTCGGCGGGGATCTCGTCCACGGGATCGTCCTCGGTGGCCTGCCGCACGTAGCGGGATTCCCGACGGAACACATCCTGGATCTTGTGGTTGAGGATGCCGATCAGCCAGGTACGCAGGGCGGAACGGCCCTGGAATCCCTCGCGGCTGGCCAGCGCGGCAGCGAGCGCGTCCTGGACCGCATCCTCGGCGAGATCCTCGTCTCGGATGCGGCGACGGGCGAATCGCAACATGGCGCCACGGTGGGTGGCCAGCTCGAGCGCGGCAGCGGCGGTGGCGCGCGCCGAAGCCGCGAGGCCGACGGATTCGGGAAACAGGGCGGGTGAAAGGGTGGCAGCACTCATGGGGACGAAGCCTCCGTTCAGTGGGGCAAGCAATGCAGCCAGTCTGCCCATCCGATCTGTCAGCCAGATCACCCGAAGATCACGATTCGATAACGAATGCGCCGGCCCGCGACGGACCGGCGCTGCGCGATCGGCTTTCAAGCGACGCCGGCTGGGACTATCCTGCCGCCTCGTCCACCCCGAGCCCCGCTCCGGACGCCCCACCCATGGACCGCCGCATCCTCGTCATCGAAGACCAGCGTGACATCGCCGATCTGATCGCGCTGCACCTGCGCGACCTCGGCCATGAGGTCGAGTGCCTGCATGACGGGGTGCAGGGCCTGGAGGCGGCCCGCAGCGGCCGCTTCGACCTGATCGTGCTCGACGGCATGCTGCCCGGGCGCGACGGCCTTGAAGTGCTGCGCGCCCTGCGCCTGGACCGTATCGACACGCCGGTGCTGATGCTCACCGCCCGATCCGGCGAGATCGACCGGGTGCTGGGCCTGGAGCTCGGCGCCGACGACTACCTCACCAAGCCCTTCTCCATCCCGGAGCTGCAGGCGCGGGTCAAGGCCATCCTGCGGCGCATCGAGCGCCGGCCCGTCGCGCCTGCCAGCGATGACGAGCGGCTGGTGTTCGGCGACCTGAGCATCGACACCGCCAGCCGCGAGGTGCGGCTGCGCGGCCGGCCGGTGGCGCTCACCGCGCGGGAGTTCGACCTGCTGCTGCACTTCGCGCGCAACCCGGGGCGCGCGTTCACCCGCATGCAGCTGCTCGATGCCGTCTGGGGCACCAGCTTCGAGGGCTACGAGCACAACGTCAACACCCACATCAACCGCCTGCGCGGCAAGATCGAGACCGACCCCGCCGACCCGCGCTATGTGCTGACCGTGCGCGGGGTGGGCTACCGGTTCACCGACCCGCGGGCGGCCACCGGCCGATGAAGTCCCTGCGCTTCCGGGTGCTGGCACTGGTGGCGGCCTTCGGGCTGCTCACCGCGGTGCTGCTGGCCGGCATCCTGTTCACCTCGGTGCGCGGCTACTACATGGACCTCACCTCCGACAAGTCGGCGCGCTTCATCGAGCGGGTGCTCGAGATGCACCCCGACCTGTGGGCCGCCTACGAGAAGGATCCGTCCGCCTTCTCCAGTCAGCTGCGCGAGTATGTGCTCTATTCGCCCAACACCGGCCTGTACCTGCTCGACGAGACCGGCGCGATCCTGGCGAGCGCGGGCGACCCGGGCGCGCATCGGGGCGCGCAGCCGATCGACCTCGCGCCGGTACGCGCGGCCTTCGAGACCGGCTCCGATGAGCCGGTGATCGCCCACGACCCTGACGAGCCCCGCCGGCGCTGCCTGGTGGCGGCCCGACCGGTGATGCGCGGCGGTCAGGTCAAGGGCTGGCTCTATGTGGCGGCGCGCTCCACCGACCTCGCCTCGCACACGCCCGAACTGCTGCGCAGCTATGCGGTGCGCACCGCGGTCACGGTGGCCCTCATGACCCTGTCACTGGGCGTGCTGCTCACCCTGGCCATGATGGCCCTGCTCACCCGCCCGCTGATCCAGCTCACCCGGGTGGTGGAAGGGGTGCGCGATGCCGACTTCGCCGCGGGCGTCGAGCAGCTGCTGCTGCCCAACTGCGGCCGCGACGACGAGGTCGGCC
This sequence comes from Quisquiliibacterium sp., assembly GCF_982640115.1. NCBI lineage: Bacteria > Pseudomonadati > Pseudomonadota > Betaproteobacteria > Burkholderiales > Burkholderiaceae > Quisquiliibacterium > Quisquiliibacterium sp. The sequence goes on from NZ_CEXFHW010000146.1 coordinate 6,018, forward strand.
GGCTCTCGCGCACCTTCCGCGAGACCTTCGACCGGCTCAATCTCGAGGCTGCGCGGGCACGCGAGACCGACACCCGCCGGCGCGAGATGGTGGCCAGCGTGTCCCATGACCTGCGCACGCCGCTCACCGCGCTGATCGGCCTGCTGGACACCGTGCGGCTGAAGGGCGGCACCCTGAGCGCCACCGAGCAGGCGGACTATCTCGCCCGCGCCTCGGACAATGCGCAGCATCTCAAGCGCCTGACCGATGCGCTGAACGAGCTCTCGCGGCTGGACAGCCCGGAGTTTCGCACCCACCCCGAGCCGATCGCCATCGGCGAACTCGCCGACGATGTGGTGCAGCGCTTCCTGGCGCGCGCGCACGAGGCCGGCCTGAGTCTCGAACTCGATTACCCGGACGGTCTGCCGCTCACCGCGGTGGACGCGGGGCTGATCGAGCGGGCGCTGGCCAATCTCATCGACAACGCGCTGCGCGTCACGCCCAGCGGGGGCCGGGTGCGGGTACAGGTGATGCGGGAGGCCGGCGGGCTGCGGATGGAGGTGTCCGACACCGGGCCGGGCGTGGCCGAGGAAGACCAGCCCCGGGTGTTCGACCGCTTCTACCAGACCTCCCGGCACCGCGACCTGCGCGGCAGCTCCGGGCTGGGGCTGGCGATCGTCAAGCGGGTGGCCGAACTGCACGGCGGCCACGCCGGACTGCGCAGCCGCCCCGGCGAGGGCGCCACCTTCTTCATCGATCTGCCGGCTGCGGCCTGAATCGGCGCTGCGCCACCAGCAGCACGGCGCCCACGCCCATCAGGGCGGCGCTGCCCAGGGCGAGGCTGATCAGCGAACCCCAGAGCAGCGGCACCAGGAGAGCCGCGGCCAGGCTGTTGGCGACGCTCTGCACGAAGCCATGACAGGACGAGACCATGCCGCGCCGCTCGGGCGAGAGATCGCTCAGCATGACCTGCAGCGGCGGCGTGGCGATCGCCAGGCCGAAGGTGTAGACGCACAGCGGCAGCGCCGCCCAGGGCAGCGCACCGGGGAGCAGCCAGCTCACCAGCAGGTTGGCCGCCACTGCCCCTGCCATGAGCACCTGACCGAGCCGGATGCTGACATCGGGCGCGAAGCGGTCGGCCAGCCGTGACGCGAGCAGCGCGCCGCCCATGGTGCCGATCGTGAAGGGCAGGAACAGCCAGTAGAACTGCGTGGGCGCCAGACCCAGCAGGGTGATGAGAAAGGCCGGAGCCGCCATCACGTAGAGGAAGAAGCCCTGGAAGCTGGTGCCCATCGCGAGCGACAGCCGCCAGAACTGCGCCTGCCGGAACACCGAGACATAGCCACGGGCGAGCGAGGCCGGGCGCAGGCTCTGCCGGCGCCCGGGCGGCAGGGTCTCGGGCAGCAGCAGCAGCACCGCGAGCCACAGCGCCGAGGCCATGAGCACCAGGAACCAGAACACCGCGCGCCAGCCCAGCCAGTCCTGGAGCAGGCCGCCGATCATCGGCGCGATCGCGGGCGCGAGCGCGAAGACCATGGTCGACTGGGCCATCAGCCGATGTGCGTCGGCGCCATGGGCGAGGTCGCGGATGACCGCGCGGCTGATCGCCAGGCCCGCGCCGCCGACCAGGCCCTGCACCGCACGCCAGAACCAGAGGGCCTCGATGCTGCCGGCCAGCGCCGCGCCGACGCTGGCGCCCGCGAACACCGCGTACGAGAACAGCAGCACACGCCGTCGGCCGAGGGCATCGGACACCGAGCCGTGCCACAGGATGGCCATCGCGAAGGCGAAGAGATAGGCCGACAGGGTCTGCTGGACCTGCACCGGCGAGGCGGCGAGATCGCGGCCTATGGCCGGCAGCGACGGCAGGTAGGTGTCGATGGCGAAGGGGCCGATCGAACCGAGGGCGGCGAGCAGCACCACGAAGCCGCGCGAGGCGCGAAACCGCGGCGGCTCGGGCGCTGCGGCGGGATCGGGGGCAGGGCTCACTCCGACACTGTACCGCGCATGGCGGTGACGGCCGGCGCGGCTCGCGCGGCCTATATAATCGAGGGTTTCCATCCTTTCGGCGCCACCCGGCCCCCGCCCATGACCAAGCCCGACAAGCGTATCGACAAAGTGGTTCTCGCCTACTCGGGCGGCCTGGACACCTCGGTGATCCTGAAGTGGCTGCAGGACGAGTACCACTGCGAGGTGATCACCTTCACCGCCGACATCGGCCAGGGCGAGGAGCTCGAGCCGGCCCGCCAGAAGGCCGAGAAGTTCGGCGTGAAGAAGATCTATATCGAAGACCTGCGCGAGGAGTTCGTGCGCGACTTCGTCTTTCCGATGTTCCGCGCCAACACGCTCTATGAAGGCGAGTACCTGCTCGGTACCTCGATCGCGCGGCCGCTGATCGCCAAGCGTCTGGTCGAGATCGCGCGCGCCGAGCGCGCCGACGCCATCTCGCACGGCGCCACCGGCAAGGGCAACGACCAGGTCCGCTTCGAGCTCGGCGCCTACGCGCTCATGCCCAATGTGCGCATCATCGCGCCCTGGCGCGAATGGGATCTGCTCTCGCGCGACAAGCTGCTGGCCTATGCCGACGCCAACGGCATCCCGGTCGACTACAAGAAGCGCAAGGGCGAGGCGCCCTTCTCCATGGACGCCAACCTGCTGCACATCTCCTACGAGGGCGGCGTGCTGGAAGACCCGGCCCGCGAGCCGCCGGCCAAGGGCATGTGGCGCCTCACCGTGCCCGTGGAGAAAGCGCCGGGCAAGCCCGAGGATGTCGAGCTCGAGTTCCGCCGCGGCGATCTGGTCGCCATCAACGGCAAGGCCATGCGGGCCCACGAGCTGCTCGCCGAACTCAACCGGCTCGGCGGCCGCCACGGTGTCGGGCGTCTCGACCTGGTCGAGAACCGGTATGTGGGCATGAAGTCGCGCGGCTGCTACGAGACCCCGGGCGGCACCGTGCTCTGGAAGGCGCACCGCGCCATCGAGTCGCTCACCCTCGACCGCGAGGTGGCGCACCTGAAGGACGACCTGATGCCGCGCTACGCCAGCCTGGTGTACAACGGCTACTGGTGGTCGCCCGAGCGGCGCGCGCTGCAGGTGCTCATCGACCACACCCAGCAGAATGTCAACGGCTTCGTCACGCTGCGGCTCTACAAGGGCAATGTCACGGTGGTGGGCCGGCGCTCCGAAGACTCGCTCTTCGACGCGCGCATCTCCACCTTCGATGACGACGGCGGCGCCTACAACCAGGCCGACGCCGGCGGCTTCATCAAGCTGAACGCGCTGCGCATGCGCATCGCCGCGAACAAGGCCGCCAGCAAGGCCGCGCCCAGGCCGCGCGCCACACGAGCCGGCAAGGCGGCCGCAAAGCCCGCAACCACGGCAGCCGCGGCCGCGCCGGCCGCCGGCGCGCGCCGGCGCAAGGCTGGCGCCTGAGCCCGGCTCGGGCGCGCATCCCGCCCGATGGCCCTGCTCACGGTTCAGGGGGCTGAACTCGCGTTCGGCCACCATGCGCTGCTCGCCGGTGTCGATCTCGCGATCGAGCCCGGCGAGCGCATCGGCCTGATCGGCCGCAACGGCACCGGCAAGTCCTCGCTGCTCAAGGCCATCGCCGGCGAGCTGAAGCTCGATGCCGGCGAGATCCGCCATGCCGGTGGCGTGCGGGTGGTCTTCCTGGCGCAGGAGCCGGCCTTCGAGCCCGGCCTGAGCGTGTCGCAGGCGGTGACCCGCGCGCTCGCCAACGATCTCGACGAACACGAGGCCTGGCAGTGCGCCCACCGGGTGGAGGCTGCGCTGTCACGCTTCAGCCTCGACGGCGATGCCGCGATCGACACCCTCTCCGGCGGCCAGCGCAAGCGGGTGGCGCTGGCCCAGGCGATGGTGCGCGAGCCCGACCTGCTGCTGCTCGACGAACCGACCAACCACCTCGACATCGCCGCGATCGTCTGGCTCGAGGGCGTGCTGCGCAGCTTCCGCGGCGCGGTGCTCATGATCACCCACGACCGGCGCTTCCTCGACGCGGTGGTCACGCGCATCATCGAGCTCGATCGCGGCATCCTGCGCAGCTACCCGGGCGACTTCGCCACCTACCTGCGGCGCAAGGCCGACGAGCTCTCGGCCGAGGCGCTGGAACGGGCGCGCTTCGACAAGCTGCTCTCGCAGGAGGAGGTCTGGATCCGCAAGGGCGTGGAGGCGCGGCGCACCCGCAACGAAGGC
>NZ_CEXFHW010000147.1:0-10206 GCF_982640115.1 Quisquiliibacterium sp.
ATGGGCGGCCAGCGGCCGCACCCGCGCGACCAGCACCTCGCAGGCCTTGGACACCGCGCCGCCGGCCATGACGATGGAGCGCGAGGCATAGGTGCCGGTGGAGAACGGGGTCTCGTTGGTGTCGCCGTGGGTGACCACGATGCGCTCGATCGGCAGGCCGGTGATCTCGCTGGCCACCTGCGCGAGCGAGGTCTCCATGCCCTGGCCGTGCGAGTGCACGCCCACCTTGACCTCGAGGGTGCCGTCGGCGGCCAGCCGCACCGTGGCGCCGTCATAGCCGGGCACGATGGGCAGGCCCCAGGATGCGAACACCGAGGTGCCGTGCGCCGCCTGCTCGGTGTAGGTGGCAAAGCCCAGGCCAAGGAAGCGGCCCTGCGCCCGGGCCTGCGCCTGGCGCTGCGCGAAGCCGGCGTGATCGAGCATGGCCATGACCCGATGCAGGCTGGACGGGTAGTCGCCGGAATCGAAGGCCTTGCCGGCGATGTTGGTGAAGGGCATGTCGGCGCCGCGCACCAGGTTCTCGAGGCGCACCGCGCAGGGATCGCGCCCGACGGTGCGGGCGATGGCATCGATCATGAGCTCCATGGCAAAGGCCACGCCCGGCCGCGCCACGCCCCGGTAGGGCGAGAACGGCGGCTTGTTGGTGGCCACGCCGTACACATGGCAGCGGTACTTCTCCATGCGGTAGGGGCCGGGCAGGTTGCCGATGATCTGACCGGTTTCCAGGCAGGCGGTGAAGGGCCACACCGAGTAGGCGCCGCTGTCGACATGCACCTCGGCATCGAGGCCGAGCAGACGGCCGCGCTCATCGACATAGGCCGACATGCGGTACTGGTGCTCGCGGCAGTTGGTGCCGGCCACCAGATGCTCGCGGCGGTCTTCGATCCAGCGCACCGGGCGACGCAGCGTGAGCGCGAGCCAGGCGACCGCCACCTCCTCGGGCATGAGATTGCACTTGTAGCCGAAGCCGCCGCCGACATCGGGCGCGATCACCCGCAGGCTGGCCAGCTCGAGGCCCAGGCACTGCGCCAGCCCCGAGCGGATCATGTGCGGCACCTGGGTGGAGGAATACACCACCAGCTGCGAGCGCTGGTCATCCCAGTAGGCGAGCACCGCCTTGCCTTCCATGGGCGACATGCTCTGGCGCGCCATGCGGAACTCGCGGGTGACCACATGGGCGGCGCGGCGGGCGACCTCGCTGAGGTCTTCCTCGCGCTTGAGATGGATGAACAGGTTGCTGTTCCAGTGCTCGTGCACCTGCACCGACGAGGCCCGCGCGGTGGCGGCATCGGGCAGCGGGGTGAGCGGCTCGATGTCGGGAACCACCTCGGCGGCGAGATCTTCGGCCTGGGCGCGGGTGGGCGCCACGCACACCGCGAGCGGCTCGCCCACGAAGCGCACCTTGCCCTGCGCGAGCACCGGATAGTCGGACACCTGATAGCCGGGCAGCGAGGACTGCGCGGTGATGGGCAGGACCGAACCGGCGAGATGCGCTGCCGTGAAGATGCGGCCCTCGGCGCCGGCCGGCAGGCCGATGCCGCACAGCCGCCCGTGGGCGAGCGGGCTGCGCACGAAGGCTGCCTCGAGCAGGCGCGGAAAGACCAGGTCGTCGATGAAACGGCCGCGGCCGTGCAGATGACGCTCGTCTTCCTTGCGCAGGACGCGCGCGCCGATGCCCGTGGCAGAGGAACTCATGAAACGCTCCCGCGGATCAGCGGTTTGCCGACACCCCGTAACGATAGCTGTCGAGGGTGTTCTCGGCCACGCGGAACCAGAGGTTCTGCTCATCGCGGAAGCGCCGCCAGGAGGTGAGCATCTTGGCGAACTGGGGGTTCTTCTCGGCGATCTCGTTGAAGGTTTCCTCGGTGGCCTTGTAGCAGGCGTCCATCACCGCGCGCGGGAAGGCGCGCAGCTGCGTGCCGCTGCCCACCAGGCGCTTGAGCGCCTCGGGGTTCTTGGTGTCGTAGTGGGCGATCATGGCGGCCATCTGCTCGGTGCTGGCGGCCTCGAGCATTTCCTGCTGGGTCTTGGAGAGGGCCTCCCAGGCCTTGGTGCTGACCAGCAGCGTGATCTGCGCGCTGCCCTCCCACCAGCCGGGGTAGTAGTAGAAGCGGGCCACCTTGTTCAGGCCGAGCTTCTCATCGTCATAGGGGCCCACCCACTCGGCGGCATCGATGGTGCCTTTCTCGAGGGCGGTGTAGATCTCGCCGCCGGGGATCTGCTGCGGCACCACGCCGAGCTTGGCCATGATGGTGCCGCCCAGGCCGCCGATGCGGAACTTCAGGCCCTTGAGGTCTTCGACGGTCTTGATCTCCTTGCGGTACCAGCCGCCCATCTGCACGCCGACATTGCCACAGGGGATGGGCACGATGTTGTACGGCTTGTAGAGCTCGCGCAGCAGCTCGAGGCCGCCGCCGTAGAGCATCCAGGCGTTCTGCTGGCGCGCGTTCAGGCCGAAGGCCAGACCGGCATCGAAACCCAGCGCCGCGTTCTTGCCCACGAAAAAGGACGAGAACACATGGCCGCACTCCACCGTGCCGGCCGAGACGGCATCGAAGATCTGCCCGGCGGGCACGATCTCGCCGGCGGCGTGGGCGCGAAGATCAAACGAGCCGGCCGACATGGCGGTGACGCGCTTGGCGAGGGCATCGGCCGAGCCGTAGATGGTGTCGAGGCTCTTGGGCCAGGCAGTCTGCATGCGCCAGCGCGTGCCGGCCTGGGCATGAACCGTGGAAGAAACCGCCAGCGACGCGGCCGTGCCGGCCGCCGCCTTGCCTAGAAATCCTCTTCGCTGCATGAGTGCGCCCCGTTGGTTGGTGAAGGGAGAACATCAGGAGACCGGCAGGTTCCGCACGAACGGGGCTGACAGCCGCCCCGGACGCCGCGAGCCTTGACAGAAACTCGGCCCGCGTGGAACCATGGTTTGCATGCAAACAATAGGCGTGGCCCGAGGGCTTGTCAACAAACCGCAGGCCGCCCGGCAAGGCGCCGGAACCCGTGATCGCGGCATCTGGGATCGGCCCGGTTTCCTGGTGCGCCGGCTGCACCAGATCCATGTGGCGCTGTTCCTGGAGCAGGTGGCCGATGGCGAGGTCACGCCCATCCAGTACGGGCTGCTCAGCATCCTCTCGATGAACCCCGGCATCGACCAGTTCACGCTCGGCGAGGAGCTCGGCCTTGATCGCGCCAATGTGGCCGGCATCCTCAAGCGCCTGGAAGCCCGCGGCTGGGTGCGGCGGGTGGTCGATGCCGACAACCGCCGCCGCAAGCTTTGCCTGGTCACGCCGCGCGGCGAGGCCTTCCTGAAGGCCCACCATCCGCAGATGCAGCAGTCGCAGCGCAAGCTGCTCGCGCCGCTCTCGGCGGCCGAGCGCGAGCAGTTCATCGACCTGCTCACGCGGCTGGTGGAAGGCAACAACGACAGCGGCCGCACCGCGCTGCGCCCCGGCGGCAAGGCCTTCGGCACCCCCGACTGAACCCCTCGCATGCATCACGGCGCCGCCGGCCCGCCGGCCGCGGCGCGAGACACGATTCCGATACCGACAGCGACACCGTCAACGACACCCCCCAAGGCACCGGAGACCCATCAGATGGCCGACCTCAAGCTCGATTTCTGCGGCGTGAAGTTCAAGCACCCGATCATCATCGCCTCGCTGGAGACCACCAACAGCCCCGAGGTGATTCGCGAGTGCGTCGATGCCGGCGCCGCGGGCATGATCGTCAAGACCCTCACCGACATCGAGGACATGGCGCGCCTCACCGAGAACTCGAAGTACGCCATCCTCAACGAGAAGAACGAGCTCATCAAAGGCAAGGTCAACAAGAACTTCATCTTCTACAGCCGCTCGGGCTATTCCAGCACCGGCTTTCGCGAATGGGTGCCGCATCTCATCGAGCTCAACAAGTACGCGCAGGACCGCGGCTCGCACCTGATCGGCAGCGCCGGCGGCAAGACCGTGCAGAGCTGGATCGACATCTGCCGCACCATCGAGGACTGCGGCCTGCCCATGGTGGAGCTCAACTTCGGCTGCCCGCACCCGGCGATGATGCCCGGCGTGCATGGCGGCTCGATGATCGGCCAGGAGCCCGAGGTGGCCCGCGAGGTGACCGCCCGGGTGTGCGAGGCGGTGAAGATTCCGGTGGTGATCAAGCTCACGCCTGACCAGTCGCGGGTGATGGAGGTGGCGCGCGCCGTGAAGGAAGCCGGCGCGGCCGGGGTCACGGCCACCAACCGCTACACCGGCTTCTCGGTGGACATCGAGACCGGCCAGCCGCGGCTGGGCGGGCCGGCCGGCATCGGCGGCGTGTGGGCCAAGCCGCTGTCGCTGCGCTGGGTGCACCGCATCTACAACGAGCTGGGCATGCCGATCACCGGCTCCAACGGCATCTACGACCACCGCGATGTGGTCGAGTTCATCATGACCGGCGCGCCGCTGGTGCAGGTGGGCTCCATCCTGATGCTCAAGGGCATCAAGTACCTGCCGCACATCATCTCGGGCCTGGAGGAGTTCATGGACAGCCATGGCTACCCCGACATCGCCTCGATGACCGGCATCGCCTCGCGCCGCGCGGTGAAAGACTACGGCGACCAGTTCCGCAAGCCGCGCATGCACAGCGAGATCGCGCAGGAGGCCTGCAAGAACCCGAGCTGCACCATCTGCATCCAGACCTGCTTCTACGACGCGCTGGCCCAGGGCCCGGGCAAGGTGGCCTCGCTGCACGACAACTGCATCGGCTGCGAGATGTGCACCCAGACCTGCCCCTTCAACGCCACCAGCATGCACACCACCACCGACGAGGACCGCGCCCGCGAGACCTTCTTCCAGATCCCCGACGGCGTGTTCGAGATCGGCAAGTTCGCCAAGGGCTTTGACCGCGGCATCAAGCTGGCCCGGGTGAAGGGATGAGCGCGGCTGCTCCCGCCACCGCGCCCGGCGCGGTGCGCTACCGGTTTGCCTTCGACATCGGCGGCACCTTCACCGACCTGGTGCTGCTCGGCAGCGACGGCTCGGTGCTCACCGCCAAGGTGCTGAGCGACCAGGTCGATGTGGTCGGCCCCATCCGCGCCGGCCTGGCGCGGCTGCTGGCGCAGCATGGCATCGCCATCGGCCAGGTGAGCGAGGTGGTGGTGGGCGCCACCACCGCGGTGACCAACCTGGTGATCGAACGCAAGGGCGCGCGCACCGGGCTGATCGCCACCGCCGGCTTTCGCGATGTGATCGAGATCGCGCGCGAGCTGCGCTACGACCTCTATGACCTGACCGCGCCCGGTCCCGACCCGGTGATTCCGCGCGAGCTGCGCATGGAGGTGGCCGAGCGCATCGATGCCGCCGGCGCGGTGGTGCAGGCCCTGGACGAGGCCGATGCCGAACGCGCGGTGCGCGCGCTGGTGGCCGAGGGCGCACAGGCCATCGCGGTGTGCCTGCTGCACAGCTTCACCAATCCCGACCACGAGCAGCGCATCAAGGCGGTGGCGCAGCGCGTGGCGCCGCAGCTGCCGGTGTCGCTTTCCAGCGAGGTGCTCGGCGAGCTGCGCGAATACGAGCGCACCGTGGCCACCGTGCTCAACGCCTATGTCATGCCCATGGTGGGTGGCTATCTCGGCACCATCGAGGACGGCCTGCGGGCCATGGGCATCCAGGCCACGCTGCGCATCATGCAGTCCAACGGCGGGGTGATCTCGCGCGAGTTCGGCGAGCGCATGCCCATCCGCATGCTCGAGTCGGGCCCGGCGGCCGGCGCGCTGGGTGCGGCCCATGCCGCGCGCCAGGCGAGCGTGGCCAATGTGGTCGCCTTCGACATGGGCGGCACCACCGCCAAGGCCTGCCTGGTCACCGACGGCACGCCCTCGGTGACCACCGACTTCGAGGCCGCGCGCCTGCAGCGCTTCAAGAAGGGCAGCGGCCTGCCGGTGCGCCTGCCCACCGTCGACCTGATCGAGATCGGCGCGGGCGGCGGCAGCATCGCGCATGTGGATGCCACCGGCCTGCTCAAGGTGGGCCCGCACAGCGCCGGCTCCAAGCCCGGCCCGGCCTGCTACGGTCTGGGCGGCACCCAGCCCACCGTGACCGATGCGGCCCTGCTCATGGGCTACCTCGACCCCGCCGGCAATCTCAGCGGCGCGGTGCAGATCCGCCCCGACCTCGCCGAGCGCGCGGTAGCCGAACACATCGCGCAGCCGCTCGGCCTGAGCGTGATGGAGGCGGCCAACGGCATCCACCGCATCGTGTGCGAGCACATGGCCGCGGCGGCCAAGATCCATGCGGTGGAAAACGGTCGTGATGTCCGCCGCTACACCCTGCTCGCCTTCGGCGGTGCGGGCCCGATCCACGCCCGCGAGGTGGCCCGCCGCACCGGCTGCACCGAGGTGCTCATCCCGGCCAACGCCGGCGTGTTCTCGGCCTTCGGCCTGCTGGTGGCGCCCATGAAGGTCGATGCGGTGCGCACCCGGTTCACGCGCATGGCCGGCGTCGACTGGGCAGCCACCGAGGCCCTGCTTGGCCAGATGCAGGACCGCTTGCGCGACGAGCTCGCCGCCGCCGGGGTGCCGCCGGCCGAGGTGCGGTTCCGCCGCACCGCCGACATGCGCTATGTGGGCCAGGGCTTCGAGGTGGAGACCGAGCTGCCGGCGCAGCTCGGGCCCGACCAGGCCGGCGCGGTGCAGGCCAGCTTCGAGCAGGCCTACATCGCGCGCTTCGGGGTGCGCCTCGAGAACCAGCGGCTTGAGGCCGTCAACTGGCGGGTGGAGGGCTTCGCGCCCGCGCCGCCCACGCCGGCACGGCCGGCCGCGCGCACCGGCGTTGCGGCCGCGGGCGCGCGCCGCTCGCGCCCGGCCTACTTCCCCGATGCCGGCGCCTTCATCGACACCCCGGTGATCGACGAGACCGAGCTGCGCCCCGGCGAGCGCCACGAGGGCCCGGCCCTGGTGGAGCAACCCGGCTCCACCGTGGTCATCGGGCCGGGTGATCGCTTCGGCATCGACGAGGCCGGCAACCTGCGCATCACCCTGGGCGCGCGCGCCGGCCGCTGAGCCCGGCAACCGATGAAAGAGGCTTGCGCATGAACCCGATCGATCTCGAGATCTACTGGAACCGCCTGATCGCCATCACCGACGAGGCCGGCGCCGCGCTCAAGCGCACCTCGTTCTCCACCGTGGTGCGCGAGTCCAACGACTTCGCCTGCGTGCTGCTCGACAGCCAGGCGCGGCTGCTCGCGCAGTCGTCCCTGAGCATTCCGGGCTTCATCGGCACCGCGCCGCTGTCGCTGCGCGCCATGCTCCAGCGCATCCCGAAGGAGAGCCTGCAGCCCGGCGACATCCTGTTCACCAACGACCCCTGGATCGGCACCGGCCACCTGCCCGACGCGACCATGGCCGCGCCGGTGTTCGCCGGCGGCCGGCTGATCGCCTTCGTGATGGCGGTGGCGCATCTGTCGGACATCGGCGGGCGGCAGTGGTCGGCCGATGCCAACGAGGTCTACGAGGAGGGCGTGCGCTTCCCGGTGATCAAGCTCTCGGAGGGCGGCCGCTTCAACGAGTTCGCGCTCACCATGCTCGAGGCCAATGTGCGCCTGCCGCAGCAGGTGCGCGGCGACTTCGAGGCACAGATGGGCGCACTGCGGGTGGCCGAACGACGGCTGCTCGAGATGCTGGAGGAGTACGACCTCACCGGCATCGACGAGATTGCCGAGGCGATCTTCAGCGCCTCCGAGGAGGCGGCGCTGCGCGAGCTGCGGCGCATTCCCGAGGGCGTTTACACCGGCAGCGTCGACTCCGACGGCTTCGACGAGCGGGTGAGCATCCGCGCCACCATCACCGTGCGCCATGACGGCGTCACCGTCGACTACTCCGGCAGCACGCCGCAGGTGCGCTTCGGCATCAACGAGACCTTCAACCACACCTACGCCTACACCATCTATCCGTTCAAGTGCCTGCTCTCGCCGGGCATCCCGAACAACGACGGCTTCACGCGGCTGTTCACCGTGATCGCGCCCGAGGGCACGATCGTGAATGCCCGGCCGCCGGCGGCGGTGGGCGCGCGCCACCTGATCGGCCACCAGCTGCAGGCCGCGGTGTTCGAGGCGCTGGCGCCGGTGATGCCCGAGCGGGTGCAGGCCGACAGCGGCACCCCGCTGTGGTCGGTGCTGCTGCGCGGCGTCGATGTCGAGAAGGGCACCTCGTTCTCGACCATCCTGTTCTTCAACGGCGGCATGGGCGCCATGCGCGAGCGCTCGGGGCCGCCGGCGTCGGGCTTTCCGGCCAACATCTCCAACACCCCGGTGGAGGTGGCCGAGACCCTGGCCCCGGTGATCTTCGGCGCCAAGCGCCTGGCCGACGGCTCGGGCGGGGCCGGCGCGCAGCAGGGCGGCATGGGCCAGGTGGTGTCGTTCCGCTCGCGCTGGCCGGGCCGCCTGCGGGTGTCGCTGCTCACCGAGCGCACCCGCGTGCCGGCGCGCGGCATCATGGGCGGCGAGCCCGGACGGGTGGGCCATGTGCTGCTCAACGGCGAGCCGGTGGCCAACCCCAAGAGCGTGGTCGATCTGCTCGAGAACGACACCCTGGAGCTCGCCCTGCCCGGCGGTGGCGGCTACGGCCCGGCCTGAGCGCGGTCCTGAGGGACAATCCCGGTCAACCCTTCACCTGAATCCCCATGGCTGCCTCCTCCGAAGTCACCGTGCTCACCGTGCGGCACTGGAACGAGTCGCTGTTCTCGTTCACCACCACCCGCGACCCGTCCCTGCGCTTTCGCAACGGCCACTTCGTGATGATCGGCCTGCCGGTGGACGGCAAGCCGCTGATGCGGGCCTACAGCATCGCCAGCCCGAACTGGGCCGAGCAGCTCGAGTTCCTGTCGATCAAGGTGGAGAACGGGCCGCTGACCTCTCGGCTGCAGCACATCCAGCCCGGCGACAGGCTGCTGATCGGCCAGAAGGCGGTGGGCACCCTGGTCATCGATGACCTGCTGCCCGGCAAGCGGCTGTTCCTCTTTGCCACCGGCACCGGCCTTGCGCCCTTCATGAGCATCATCCAGGACCCCGACACCTACGAGCGCTTCGAGAAGGTGATCCTCATCCACGGGGTGCGCACCGTCAGCGAGCTCGCCTATGCGGACTTCATCCGCGACGAGCTGCCGCGCCACGAGTTCCTGGGCGAGATGGTGTCGCGCCAGCTCATCTACTACCCCACGGTCACCCGTGAAGCCTTCAGGCACACCGGTCGCATGACCACCGCCATCCAGAGCGGGCAGCTGTTCACCGACATCGGCGAGCCGCCGCTCTCGGCGCAGACCGACCGCGGCATGATCTGCGGCAGCCCGGCCATGCTCAAGGAAACCTCCGAGATGCTCGACGCCCGCGGCTTCGTGGTCTCGCCCGCCCTGGGCGAGCAGGGCCACTATGTGATCGAGCGGGCCTTCGTCGAGCGTTGACGGGCAGTGGCGCGCCAGCGGGCATGGCCGCCGCCACGCCCGTGCCCGGGCCGGCCGAGCCGCCCCGATACACCGTCGCGGTGCGCGCGCTGTGCGAGTTCGGCGCGCGCGCCGGCGACCTCGACCTGCGCTTCACCCCGGCGCCCACCGCCCAGCAGGGCATCGAGGGCCACCGCGCGGTGGCCGGCCGACGCGAGCCGGGCTGGCAGGCCGAGTTCGCGCTCGAGACCCGTGTGGGCGAGCTGCGGGTGCGTGGCCGGGCCGACGGCTGGGATCCGGGCCGCGGCCTGGTCGAGGAGATCAAGACCCATCGCGGCGACCCCGCCCGCCTGCCCGCCAATCACCGCGCCCTGCACCGCGCCCAGGCCCGCGTCTACGGCTGGCTGCTGTGCGAGCGCTTCGGCCTGCCGCGCATCACCGTGTCGGTGGTCTATGTGGCGATCGAGGATCTGCGCGAGACCCGCCACGACGAGGACTGCGCGGCCGACGAACTGCGTGCCGACTTCCTCGCGTTGTGTGAGCGCTGGCTCACCTGGGCGCGCAGCGAGGCAGCGCACCGTGCCGCGCGCGATGCCGCGCTGGCCGACATGCCCTTCCCGCAGGCAGCCTGGCGCGAGGGCCAGCGCGAGCTGGCCGAGGCGGTGTTTCGCAGCGCGCGCGCCGGCGCCTGCCTGATGGCGCAGGCGCCCACCGGCATCGGCAAGACCCTGGGCACGCTGTTCCCGCTGCTGAAGGCCTGCGCGAGCCAGGACATCGACCGGGTCTTCTACCTGACTGCCAA
>NZ_CEXFHW010000148.1:0-10206 GCF_982640115.1 Quisquiliibacterium sp.
GCCGCGACGAACCGCTGCCATGGGCGAACAGCACCACGCCGGCGGGCTGCAGCGGCAAGGCGAGCTCCCCCTCCAGGAACCCGGCCGCGCCGGCGATGCGCACCAGGGCATTCTGCGCCACGCGGCGCGGGCCGTTCATGATGGCTCCCGCAGGCCGAGCAGCGCGGTCACCTCGGCATCGTCCACCTGCCGGAAATCGCGGTAGAAGGCGCCCACCGCGCCGAACAGCGCCGGGCGGTGCAGGCAGACCACCTCGTCGGCAAAGGCCGACACCGTCTCGAGGCTCTCGCGCGCGCCGACCGGCACCGCGCACACCAGCCGCGCCGGTGCCTGCGCCCGCACCGCATGCAGGGCCGCGATCATGGTCGCGCCGGTGGCAAGGCCATCGTCGACCACAATCGCGAGGCGGCCCGCGGCGTCCGCGGGCGGGCGGCCACCGCAGTAGGCCAGCCGCCGCCGGTGCAGCTCATCGAGCTGCCGGGCCCGCTCGCCGGCAAGGTAGCCGGGATCGGCGCCCACCTCGTGGGCATGGGGCGAGAGCCAGCACCAGCCGGTCTCGTCGACCGCGCCGACCGCGAACTCCGGCGAGAAGGGTGCGCGCAGCTTGCGCACCAGCACCAGATCGAAATCGGCGCCAAGCCGCTGCGCGATCCGCTGGCCCATCGCGACCGCGCCGCGCGGAATCGCCAGCACCAGCGCCTGGCGGTCGCGGTAATGCGCCAGCGCGGTGGCGAGCTGGTCGGCGGCGTCGAGTCGGTCCTGGAAGATCATGGCGGGCGGGGCACGGGGCACGCCTCCATTGGACGCGCCCCCACCCGGCGCCGCCTTGAGCGCGCGCATCGGCGGGTGCCGGTGCGCGCGCGGATGGACTCAGGCGACGAAACGCGCGAGCCGGCCGCGGATGATCGACTCGGCCTGCGCCATGATGCGATCGATCAGTTCCTTGACGGTGGGGATGTCATGGATGAGACCGGCCACCATGCCGCAGGACCAGGCGCCGGCATCCATCGTGCCGTCGAGCATGATCTTCGGATACACGCCCGCGACCTCGTCGATGATGTCCTCGAACTTGAGGTTGGCGCCGAGGGTCTTCTCCTTCTCGAGAAGGCGGTCGACCGCGGCATTGCGCAGCACGCGCTCGGTGTTGCGCAGCGGGCGCATCACCAGACGGGTGTCGAGCTCGCTGGCGGCCACGATCGCCTTCTTCACGTTCTCGTGCACCGGCGCCTCCTGGGTGGCAATGAAGCGCGTGCCCATGTTGATGCCGTCGGCGCCGAGCGACAGGGCCGCGGCCAGCGAGCGCCCGTCGGCCATCCCGCCGGAGGCCACGAACGGGATCTTGAGTTCGTCGGCAGCCCGCGGCAGCAGGATGAAGTTGGGGATGTCGTCCTCGCCCGGGTGGCCGCCGCACTCGAAGCCGTCGACGCTGACGGCGTCGCAGCCGATCGCCTCGGCCTTGAGTGAATGGCGCACCGAGGTGCACTTGTGGATCACCTTGACACCGGCCTCGTGCAGGCCGGGCAGCCACTTCTGCGGATTGTTGCCAGCGGTCTCGACCACCTTCACGCCGCCCTCGACGATCGCGCGGATGTAGCCGGGATAGTCGGGCGAAGAGACCGTGGGCAGGAAGGTGAGGTTCACGCCAAAGGGCTTGTCGGTCATCTCGCGGCAGCGCCGGATCTCGTTGGCCAGCGCCTCGGGCGACTTCTGGGTGAGCCCGGTGATGAGGCCGAGGCCGCCGGCGTTGGAGACCGCCGCGGCGAGCTCGGCGAAGCCGACATAGTGCATGCCGCCCTGGATGATCGGATGCTCGATGCCGAAGAGTTCGGTGATACGGGTTTTCATGACGAGGCTTTCGCGGGGTTGGAAGGGAAGAGGGGTCAGTCCACCTTGGCGCCCGAGGCCTTGACCACCGGCCCCCAGCGCCGCAACTCGTCCTGGATCATGGCGGCCATCTGCTCGGCCGTGCCGCCGACGATCTCGTAGCCGAGCTCGTTCATGCGCTTGACGAACTCGGGCGCGCGCACCGCCTTCTGGCCCTCGGCGTTGAGGCGCTCGATGATGTCGCGCGGCGTGCCCGCCGGCGCCGACAGGCCGAACCAGGCGGTGGACTGGTAGTTCGGGAAACCCGCCTCGATCATGGTCGGCAGATCCGGCAGGGCGGCGGCGCGCTTCGGACCGGTGGTGGCCAGCGCCTTGAGCTTGCCGGCGCGGATCTGCGAGATCGCCGACGGGATGTTGTCGAACATCAGCTGCACCTGCCCGCCGATGAGGTCGGTAAGGGCCGGCCCGCTGCCCTTGTACGGGATGTGCGCGATGTCGAGGTTGAGCATCTGCCGGAACATCTCGCCCGACAGGTGGATGGTCGACCCGCTGCCGCTCGAGGCGTAGCTGAACTTGCCGGGATTGGCGCGGATCAGCGCCACCAGTTCGGCCACGCTGCCGGCCTTCACCGAGGTGTTGACCACCAGCACGTTGGCGAAGGCTCCCATCACGATGATCGGTGCCAGGTCCTTGTTGGGGTCGTAGGTCAGCTTGGAGTACAGGAACGGGGTGATGCCATGCAGGCTGCTGGGCGAGACCACCAGGGTGTGGCCATCGGGGGTCGAGCGCGCCACGAACTCCGAGCCGATGTTGCCGCCGGCGCCGGGCCGGTTGTCGACATTGACCGGCTGGCCGAGCTGCCTGGTGAGCTCGGCGGCCATCGCGCGGCCGATGATGTCGGTGGCACCGCCAGGGGCGTAGGGCACCACCAGCCGGATCGGTCGCGCAGGCCAGGCCTGGGCGCGCGCCGGCGCACCGAGCAGGGCAGGCGCGGCAGCGGCCGCCATCACCAGGGCGCGGCGGCGGGAGAATCGGGATCGGGGCGGAATGTTCATCGCGAGGGACTCCTGGGTTGTCGGGCACGCCGGCGCGGCGGCGCGGGACGGTCGGGCAGCGCTGCGACCGGTCGGCCGGCGGCCATCATAGTCCGAGCGCCGCCACCCCGACGCGTGCGGGGGTTCGATCGGCCCGCCGCCGCGGGCTCGGGTTGACGCTGGCCGCGCCACGCGGCTATGGTCCGCCCACCATGAAGATCGTCCTCTGGCCCCGCTTTGCCCGCGCCCCGCTGCTCGACCATCTCGGTCGGGAGCCGGATTTCGACTGCCACCTCGTCGACGACGCCGACAGCCTGCGGGCCGCGCTCGACGGCGCCCGGGCCCTGGTCATGCCGGGCAGCTCCTACGACGCCCAGGTGGCGCGGGTGCTGCGCGAGCAGGCCGGCGCGCTGCGCTTCATCCAGCTGCTCACCGCCGGCTACGAGGGCTTGCTCGAGCACGGCGTGCCCGCGGGTGTGAGGGTGGCCAACGCCGGCGACAGCTGGTCGCCGGCCGTCGCCGAGCACGCCGTGGCGCTGATGCTGGCCATGGTCAAGTGCCTGCCGCTTGCCTTCTCGGCGCAGACCCGGCGCAGCTGGGACGCCGGCCGCATCGGCCCGCGGATGGGCACGCTGCAGGACCGCACCCTGGTCATCGTCGGCTGCGGCAGCATCGGGCGAGAAGCCGCGCGGCGGGCGCGCGGCCTGGGCATGCGGGTGATCGGGGTGGCGCGCACCGCGCGGCCGATGCCCGATGTCGACGAGGTGCTCGCCGCCGACCAGCTCGATGCCGCGCTCGGCCGTGCCGACATGGTGCTGGTGGCGGTGCCCTCCAGCCCGGCCACGCGGGGACTGATCGACGCCGCCCGCCTGGCCGCCTGCCGGCCGGGCGCGATGCTGGTCAATGTCGCGCGCGGCAATGTCGTCGATTCGGCCGCGCTCGCCCAGGCCCTGCGCAGTGGCCAGCTCGCCGCGGCCGGGCTCGATGTCACCGACCCGGAACCCCTCACGCCGGACGATCCCCTGTGGGACGCGCCCAATCTGATCATCACGCCGCATGTCTCGGGCTCCAGCGGCCCCGAAGGTCTGGCTCGCCTGGCCCGCACCGTGGCCGCGAACCTGCGCCGCGAGGTCGATGGCGAGACGCCCCACCATCTGATCGCGCTCTAGCCCCGGGGCACGCACGCAATCGACACCGCGCCAGGCAGCGGCATTGCGAACGACCAGGGACTCGAGGTGTGGTGCCGGAGGCGGGAATCGAACCCGCACTTCCTTTCGGAAACCGGATTTTGAGTCCGGCGCGTCTACCAGTTCCACCACTCCGGCACGGCATCGCAGACGGATTATGCGGATTCGGATGCCCGGCACCAAACCGGCGCTGGCTGCGCCGGGGGTGCCCCGGGTAGAGTCGGCGCATGAAGACACCCCATGATTTCTCGGGCCGCGTGGCGCTGGTCACCGGCGGCGCCTCGGGCATCGGCCTGGCCTGCGCCCACACCCTGGCCAGCGGTGGCGCCCGCGTGATGCTGGCCGACCGCCAGGCCGAGCCCGGCGAGGCCGCCGTCGCGCAGATCCGTCAGGCTGGCGGCGAGGCGCTCTTCGTGCCGGTGGAAGTGGCCGATCCGGCCTCGGTGCAGGCGATGGTCGACGCCACCGTGAAGGCCTTCGGGCGCCTGGACATCGCGGTCAACAACGCCGGCGTGGGTGGCGTTCGCCAGCCGGTGGCCACCCATGGCGTGGCCGACTGGCAGCGCATCATCGGCATCAACCTCACCGGGGTGTTCCTGTGCCTGCAGGCCGAGATCGGCGCCATGGTCGCTGCCGGCCACGGCGGGGCCATCGTGAACCTCGCCTCCATCCTCGGCTCGGTGGGTCTGGCCGGCACGGCCGCCTACACCGCCTCCAAGCATGGCGTGGTCGGCCTCACCCGGGTGGCCGCGCTCGACCACGCCGCCGACCGCATCCGGGTCAATGCCATCGGCCCGGGCTTCATCGAGACCCCGCTCATCAGCCGCGCCCTCGCCGACCCGGCGATGACCGAGCACCTGATCTCGCAGCATCCGATCGGACGCCTGGGCCAACCGCAGGAGATCGCCGACCTGATCGCATTCCTGTGCTCCGACCAGGCCTCGTTCATCACCGGCTCGTACTACACCATCGACGGCGGCTACACCGCGCGCTGACGCGGGCCGGCCGCGCGGCCCCATCAGCCGCGCGGCAGCATCCAGACCTGGCGCGAGCGCGCCAGCACCCGGCCCGCGGCGTCAAAGAGCGCCGAGCCGGCGTGCAGCTTGCGGCCCTCGGCCTCGATCGGCCAGCCGATCACCCGCAAGGGCTCACCCACCGGCACCGGGGCGTCCACCGCCACGGTCATGCGGCCGGTGACCAGCGGGGGCCCATCCACCAGCCGGTAGTTCCAGGCGATGCCCGCCGGGCAGTCGAGCGCGGCCCAGACGATGGGCTCGGGCACGCAGCCGCGGGTATCGGCCAGCGCGGCGTGCGGCGTCCAGTCGCTGGCCACCACCCCCGACTCGCCCACCGGCGAGGGCACGATGCGCAGGCCGTCATGAGGCTCGCGGCTCACGCCGCAGCCGAAGCAGGACAGGTAGCTGTTGCCGATGCGGCCGGCCGCCCGCAGGCGCCCCAGCGCCCCAGCGGCGGCCGCAGCCTGCGCGTCGGGCGGCTGGGGCACGGCGAGGGCGAGGGCAACGCCGCGGGCCTCGGCCAGCAGCCGGTCGTCATGCCACAGGCCCAGCGGCTCGGTGGCATCACCGCGCAGGGCGAGGGGCGTGTCGAGCGGCGGTGGGGCGCGCAGGGTGACCTCGACCGCCGGGGCAGGACCGCGCTGCGCGCGCAGGGCGATGGCCAGCAGGCCGGCAACATAGCCGCCATTGCCTGAGGCCGGCGGGCCGTTGAAACGGCGCGCAATGAGCAGGGTGTCCGACATGG
The DNA here is from genome assembly GCF_982640115.1 of Quisquiliibacterium sp. Classification (NCBI taxonomy): domain Bacteria; kingdom Pseudomonadati; phylum Pseudomonadota; class Betaproteobacteria; order Burkholderiales; family Burkholderiaceae; genus Quisquiliibacterium; species Quisquiliibacterium sp. The sequence goes on from NZ_CEXFHW010000148.1 coordinate 5,807, forward strand.
GGAAGGATGACGACGGCAGCGGCCTGCGGCACTACCGCGGCCGGCCCAGTGTACCCTAGCGCCCGCCCGCCAGAGCCGACATGAAACTGTCCGATTTCGACTATGAACTGCCCGAGTCGCTGATCGCGCTGCACCCGCCGCGCGAGCGCAGCGCCAGCCGCCTGCTGGTGGTGCCGCCCGAGGGCGCGCTCGCCGACCGCCGCGTGACCGATCTGCCCCTCCTGCTGCGCGCCGGCGATCTGCTGGTGATGAACGACACCCGGGTGATCCGCGCCCGGCTCACCGGTGCCAAGGCCGGCAGCGGCGGCCGGATCGAGGTGCTGATCGAGCGCATCACCGGCACCCATGACGCCGTGGCGCAGATCCGGGCCAGCAAGACGCCGCGACCGGGTACGGTGCTGGCGCTGGGCGAGGCTCGCGCCACGGTCGGCGAACGGCTGGGCGAGTTCCACGCGCTGCACTTCGCCGAGCCGGTGGACGCGGTGCTGGCGCGCGAAGGCAGCCTGCCGCTGCCGCCCTACATCGACCGCCCTGTCGGGGCCGACGACGACGAGCGCTATCAGACGGTGTACGCGCGCGAGCCGGGTGCGGTGGCCGCACCCACCGCCGGCCTGCATTTCGACGCACCGCTGCTGCAGGCGCTGGCGCGGGCCGGTGTGGACACCGCCTTCGTCACGCTGCATGTCGGCGCGGGCACCTTCCAGCCGGTGCGGGTGGAGGAGGTCGCGGCCCACCGCATGCATAGCGAGCGCTACACCGTGCCCCAGGCCACCGCGCAGGCGATCGCCCGCACCCGCGCCGCGGGCGGACGGATCATCGCGGTGGGCACCACCTCGCTGCGCACCCTGGAGAGTGTGGCCGACGACCAGGGCCGGGTGCCGGCCTGCCAGGGCGAGACCGCGCTCTTCATCACCCCGGGCTGCCGGCTGAAGGTGGCCGACCTGCTCTTCACCAACTTCCACCTGCCGCGCTCCACGCTGCTCATGCTGGTGTCGGCCTTCGCCGGGGTGCAGCGCATCCGCGAGGCCTACGCCCACGCGATCGCGCAGCGCTACCGCTTCTTCAGCTACGGCGACGCGATGCTGCTCACGCGCGACGACGACGCGCTGGCCCACTGACACCGGTCGCCACCATGCTCCGATTCGACACCCTGGCCACCGACGGCCTTGCCCGGCGCGGCCGGCTCACGCTGAACCACGGCACGGTCGAGACCCCGGTGTTCATGCCGGTGGGCACCTACGGCGCGGTCAAGGCGATGAGCCCGGCCGAGCTCGAGACCGTGGGCGCGCAGATCATCCTGGGCAACACCTTCCACCTCTGGCTGCGGCCCGGGCTGAAGGTGATCGACACCTTCGGCGGCCTGCACCGGTTCAACGGCTGGCAGCATCCCATCCTCACCGATTCCGGCGGCTTCCAGGTGTTCAGCCTGGGCAGCATGCGCCGCATCAGCGAGGAGGGTGTGCGCTTCGCCTCGCCGGTGAACGGCGACCGGCTGCTGCTCACACCCGAGGAGTCGATGCGCATCCAGCGCTCGCTGAACTCCGACATCGCCATGATCTTCGACGAGTGCACGCCCTACGAGATCGACGGCGTGCCGGCCACCGAGGCGCAGGCGGCCGAGTCGATGCGGCTGTCGCTGCGCTGGGCGCGGCGCTCGCGCGATGCCTTCGATGCGCTCGGCAATCCCAACGCGCTCTTCGGCATCGTGCAGGGCGGCATGTTCGAGTCGCTGCGCGACGAGTCGCTCGCCGGTCTGGTCGACATCGGCTTTCACGGCTACGCGATCGGCGGCCTGTCGGTGGGCGAGCCCAAGGAGGACATGATGCGGGTGCTCGCGCACACCGCGCCGCGCCTGCCTGCCGCCGCACCGCGCTACCTGATGGGCGTGGGCACGCCGGAAGACCTGGTGGCGGGCGTGGCCTGCGGCGTCGACATGTTCGACTGCGTGATGCCCACCCGCAACGCGCGCAACGGCTGGCTCTTCACCCGCTTCGGCGACCTTCGCCTGCGCAACGCGCGCTTTCGCGAGGACACCCGCCCGATCGACGAGACCTGCGGCTGCCATGCCTGCCGCAACTTCTCGCGCGCCTATGTCCACCACCTGCAGCGGGTCGACGAGATCCTCGGCGCGCGCCTGGCCACCATCCACAACCTGCACTACTACCTGAGCCTGATGGGCGAGGTTCGCGAGGCGATCGCGCAGGGCCGCTTCGAGGCCTTCCGGCAGCGCTTCGCGCAGGACCGCGCCCGCGGCGTGGGATAAACGGCCGTCCGCACCGCGCGGTTATACTGCGCGGTTAGCTCCCGGAGAAAAGACATGCTGATTTCAACGGCCTATGCCCAGAGCGCGGGCGGCTCCACCGAACAGCAGCTGATGGGCTTCCTGCCGATCATCCTGATGTTCATCGTGCTGTACTTCCTGATGATCCGGCCCCAGATGAAGCGCGCCAAGGAACACCGCGGCATGCTCGAGGCCCTCAAGAAGGGCGACGAGGTGGTCACCTCGGGCGGCGTGGTCGGCAAGATCGCCAAGGTGGGCGAGTCCTACATCACGGTCGAGGTCGCCCGCGCCGGCGACAGCCCGATCGAACTGCATGTGCAGAAGGCGGCGGTGCAGACCCTGCTGCCCAACGGCACGATCAAGGCGATCTGAGCCTGCGCTGTCCCATCCACCGGCCGGCCTGCTCGGCCGGCGCCGCGCGAGTCCGCCCATGAACCGCTATCCGGTCTGGAAGTACATCATCATCGCCATCACGCTGGCGTTCGGTCTGGTGTACACGCTGCCCAACTTCTTCGGCGAGTCACCCGCCGTCCAGGTCTCCAGCGCCAAGGCCACGCAGAAGGTCGACGCGGCCATGATGTCGCGGGTGGAGGCCGCGCTGGGCAAGGCGGGCGTGCCGGCGGTTGGCGTGCTCTTCGACGGCAACTCCATCAAGGCGCGCTTTCGCGACACCGACTCCCAGCTCAAGGCCAAGGACGCCCTGCAGCGCGAGTTCAACCCCGACCCGGCCGATCCGGTGTATGTGGTGGCGCTGAACCTGCTGTCCGCCTCGCCCGACTGGCTCACCCGGCTGCACGCCCTGCCCATGTACCTGGGGCTGGACCTGCGTGGCGGTGTGCACTTCCTGCTGCAGGTCGACATGAAGCAGGCCATGAGCAAGCGCCTGGACGCCACCGCCGGCGAACTGCGCTCGCTGATGCGCGAGAAGAACCTGCGCCACGCCGGCATCACCCGGGCCGGCGAGACCATCGAGGTGCGCTTCCGCGACGAGGAAACCCGCACCCGGACCCGCAACCTGATCGCCGACAACCAGCCCTCGCTGCAGTCGGCCGATGCCGGCGACAGCGCCGAGCCGCGGCTGGTGGTGAGCCTGCGCCCGCCAGCCGCCAAGGAGGTGCTCGACAACGCGCTCAAGCAGAACATCACCACGCTGCACAAGCGCGTGAACGAGCTCGGCGTGGCCGAGCCGGTCATCCAGCAGCAGGGCGCAGACCGCATCGTGGTGCAACTGCCCGGCGTGCAGGACACCGCCAAGGCCAAGGACATCCTGGGCCGCACCGCCACCCTCGAGGCCCGGCTGGTCGACGGCTCCACCGAAGCCCAGGCCGCGCTCACCGGCGCAGGCCCGGTGCCCTTCGGCAGCGAGCTCTTCAAGGTCGGGCGCGGGGCACCGGTGGTGCTGCGCAAGCAGGTGATCTTCTCGGGTGAACAGCTCACCGGTGCGCAGGCCACCTTCGACGAGAACCAGCGGGCTGCGGTGGGCATCCAGCTCAATGACGGCGCCGGGCGGGTGCTGCGCGAGGTCTCGCGCGAGAACATCCGCAAGCCCATGGCGGTGGTGCTGTTCGAGCGCGGCAAGGGCGAGGTGCTCACCGTGGCCACCATCCAGGCCGAACTCGGCTCGCGCTTCCAGATCACCGGCATGGAAAGCCCGCAGGCCGCCAACGACCTCGCGCTGCTGCTGCGCGCCGGCGCGCTGGCCGCGCCCATGGAGATCATCGAGGAACGCACCATCGGCCCCAGCCTGGGCGCCGACAACATCAGCAAGGGCTTCAACAGCACGCTCTACGGCTTCCTCGCCATTGCGGTGTTCATGCTGTCGTACTACCTGCTCTTCGGCCTGTTCTCCACGCTGGCGCTGGCGGTCAACCTGCTGCTGCTGGTGGCGCTGCTGTCGCTGCTGCAGGCCACGCTCACCCTGCCCGGCATCGCCGCGGTGGCGCTCACCCTGGGCATGGCCATCGATGCCAATGTGCTGATCAACGAACGCATCCGGGAAGAGCTGCGCAACGGCATGCCGCCGCAGACCGCGATCGCCACCGGCTACGAGCGCGCCTGGGCCACCATCCTCGACTCCAACGTCACCACGCTCATCGCCGGCCTGGCGCTGCTGGTGTTC
>NZ_CEXFHW010000149.1:0-10197 GCF_982640115.1 Quisquiliibacterium sp.
GCGGCCGATGGGCCGATCGAGGCCTTCAGCCGAGCCTGGACTGACGGCGCGCACCCGGCGCCTGCCGTCCCGGTCGCTGCCCTGCCGGTCGCCGCGGCGTCGGCCAGTGCGGCGTCGGCCGGCGCGGCGTCGGCCGGCGCGAGGACCGCCGGCGTGAGAGCCGCCGGTGCGGGAGCCGGGAATCCCGCACCGGCGAACCCTCGAGCGGCCGATGGCTCGTTCGATCTGGACGCTGCCTGGAGCGCCCTCGACGCCGCCTGGCCGACCCTGGAGACAGCCGCCGCCGCGCTCGCCAGCCAGACAGCCCGGGCCCCTGATCTGGCCACGCAACTGGTCAGCTATTGCCGATCCAGGCTATAATCTTGGGCTTTTCCCAGCCCGCCGCACCCGGCGCCAGAGCCCGCGGCCCCCAAGGAAACCCCCATGAAGCTCGCCCAGGAACTGCGCACCGGCAACGTGATCATGATCGGCAAGGATCCGATGGTCGTGCTGCGGGCCGAATACAACAAGTCGGGCCGCAATGCGGCGGTCGTCAAGCTCAAGCTGAAGAACCTGCTGAACAACTCCGGCACCGAGACCGTCTCCAAGGCCGACGAGAAGTACGACGTGCTGATGCTCGACAAGCGCGAGGTCACCTACTCGTACTTCGCCGACCCGCTCTACGTGTTCATGGACGCCGAGTACAACCAGTACGAGGTGGAGGCCGAGTCCATGGGCGATGCCGTGCAGTACATCGACGACGGCATGCCCTGCGAGGTCACCTTCTATGAAGGGCGAGCCATCTCGGTGGAAATGCCCAACAGCGTGGTGCGCGAGGTGGAATACACCGAGCCCGCCGTCAAGGGCGACACCTCGGGCAAGGTCATGAAGCCGGCGCGCATCAAGCCCACCGGCTTCGAACTGCCGGTGCCGGCCTTCGTCGAGATCGGCGACAAGATCGAGATCGACACCCGCACCGGCGAGTATCGCAGCCGCGTCAAGGGCTAAGCGGCAGGCGGCCCGGCCCGGTGCAGATGCCGGGCCACGGTCTCGCGCAGAGACTGCATGCTCACCGGCTTGACCAGATAGCTGTCGCAACCGGCCAGCGCGCCACGGGCCAGATCGAAGGGCGATGACCGGCTGGTGAGAATCACCACCGGCATCGGACGCAGGGTTCGGCTGCGCTTGATCTCCCGGGTGAGACGGTAACCGTCCATCTCGGGCATCACCACATCCACGAACACCATCTCGTAGTGGCGAACCGCGAGTGTCTCGAGCGCCTCGCGGGCCGAGTTCACCCCCTCGCTGTCCAGCCCCATGCGGTGCAGTGCCACGGCCAGCTGGCGGCGCACCGTGGGACTGTCGTCCACCACCAGCACCCGCGGCCGACGCGCGGAGGGCGCATCCTCGTCGTCGGATTCGCTGTCATCCCAGGCCTGCGGCTCGCCCGCGGGCGGACGCGTCGAAGCCGCCAACGCGCGCGCGGCGCCCGCGGCAGCGCGCGGCACCGCTGCGCCCTGCCCGCTCAGCAGGCTGTGCTCGACCGCGCGGTTCAGCGCGGGGATCAGGCCGTGGGTGAAGGCACTCACCGGCAGTTCATCCTGGCCGCGCTGCTCGTCGGCGCGCCGGCCCACCCGCACGATCGCCGGCACGGCGGGCGCGATGCCCGGAGCAGGCTCGGCGCCATGGCTGCGCAGCGTCTCCAGCGCCTGCGGCGCGCCCGCCGCCGTCATGTCGACCATGGCGATGTCGAACCCGCCCGGCTGGCGATTGCTTGCCAGCTCATAGCGATACGGGTTGTGACGCGCGTGGCGCAGCACGGTGTCGGCATGGCTCAGCAGCCGCTGATCAAGGCCGAAATCGGCCACCCGGAACATGGGTCGGTCATCGAGCGCAACGCTGCCCGGGTGTCCCATCTCGGTCACGCCCCAGCTGGCACGCCACTGCTCCGGGAAAGGCATTCAGGGTCTCCTGTGCGGACGGCGCGCCCTCGGCAGGCCGCCCAGCCGGATTCTAGCCTCTGCCCCCCCGGGGAGGGCAACCGCGATTCGACAAAAAAGTCTTTTTAATCGACAACTTGGCCGAAAAACCTCACGCCGCGTGTCAGGAGTCTTCGTGAATGCTGAGCGCGTTGTCGCGGGCAAAGCCGCGCAGGAAGTGGTAGGCCATGGGTTCGATGGCGTAGAGCCGGGCGTCCACCCGGACGCACTTGTGGCCCTCGTGCAGGCCGGGCGCCACGAAGGGAGAATAGGTGAGATGCGCCTGCGCGCCCGCGCCGGGCGGTCGGAACGACGACATCACGCCGCACAGGCGCTCCGCCCAGTCGCTGGGCCGAAACGGGCGGCCCTGGGCGGTGAGGCCGACGATGGTGAACGAGCGGACCGAAGGCGGGGGGCTCATGCAGGCAGGCGGGCCAGGGCCGGATGCTCCTGGACACCGAATGGGCGATTATAGCCGCCCGTTCAGGCGGCTTTCCCCTAGAATGACGGGTCCGGGTCGGCCAGCAGGCGGCTCCGGCAGGCAGACGGCGGCGGCAGCCGCCGTTCTTGTTTCTGCGGGAACCCGCGGGCGGCTGACCCCCGATCCATCCCCGAACCGGAGTCCGAGATGGCTGCCAGCACCCCCCTGATGTCCACCTACGGCCGGCTGCCGGTCGCCTTCAGCCATGGCGACGGCGCCTGGCTGTTCGACACCCGGGGCCGGCGATATCTCGACTGCCTGTCCGGCATCGCGGTCAACACCCTCGGGCACAACCACCCCGACCTGGTGGCCGCGCTGCGCGAGCAGGTCGGCCGGATCATCCACTGCTCCAACCTCTTCGAGGTGCCGCTGCAGACCGAACTCGCCAGCCGGCTGGTGGCGGTGTCGGGCATGACCAATGTGTTCTTCTGCAACTCAGGTCTCGAGGCGAACGAGGCGGCCATCAAGATCGCCCGCAAGTACGGCCATGGCAAGGGCATCGCCGAGCCCGAGATCGTGGTCTACGAGAAGGCCTTCCACGGGCGCTCGCTGGCCACGCTCTCGGCCACCGGCAACGCCAAGGTACAGAAGGGTTTCGAGCCGCTGGTCGGCGGCTTTCCGCGGGTGCCGCTCAATGACGCGCAGGCGCTGCGCCAGGTGGTGGAGCGCAACCCGAATGTGGTGGCGGTGTTCCTGGAAGCCATCCAGGGCGAGGGCGGCATCCAGCCGGCCAGCATCGAGTACCTGCGGGAGGCGCGTCGGCTGTGTGACGAGCGCGGCCTGCTGCTGATGATCGATGAGGTGCAGTGCGGCACCGGTCGCACCGGCAAGTGGTTCGCCCATCAATGGGCGGGCATCCTGCCCGATGTCATGCCGCTGGCCAAGGGCCTGTCCTCGGGCGTGCCGGTGGGCGCGGTGGTGGCCCACGGCGCGGCCGCCGAGGTGTTCCAGCCCGGCAACCACGGCACCACCTTCGGCGGCAATCCGCTGGCCATGCGCGCGGGTCTGGTCACCATGGCGGTCATGGAGCGCGACGATCTGCTCGGCAACGCCACGCGCGTCGGCGACTATCTGGTGCAGTGCCTCACGCAGGCGATCGGCGGGCTGCCGGGCGTGCGCGAGATCCGCGGCCGGGGGCTGATGCTGGGCATCGAGCTCGACCGGCCCTGCGGCGAACTGGTGCAGCGCAGCCTCGATGCCGGACTGGTGCTCAATGTCACCGCCGATACCGTGATCCGGCTGCTGCCGCCGCTGATCTTCACCCGCGATCATGTCGACCATCTGGTCGAACGGCTCGCGCCGCTGGTGCGCCAGCACCTCGCGAACAGCCCTGCCCCGGCCTGAGGCGCCGCCGGCGCCACGCGCATACCCGAGATGCCGATGAAGCACTTCCTGCAGTTCAAGGACCTGGACGCCGACGAGCTCGCCTACCTGTTCGCCCGTACCCGGGTCATCAAGGAGCGCTTCAAGCGCTATGAGCCCTATCACCCGCTGAGCGATCGCACGCTGGTGATGATCTTCGAGAAGGCGAGCACCCGCACGCGGCTGTCCTTCGAGGCCGGCATGCATCAGCTCGGCGGCTCGGCCATCTACCTCAACACCCGCGACTCGCAGCTTGGCCGCGGCGAGCCGGTGGAAGATGCCGCGCAGGTCATCTCGCGAATGTGCGATCTGGTCATGATCCGGACCTTCGAGCAGAGCATCATCGAGCGCTTTGCCGCGCATTCGCGGGTGCCGGTGATCAACGGCCTCACCAACGAATACCACCCCTGCCAGATCCTGGCCGATGTCTTCACCTTCATCGAGCACCGGGGCGACATCCGCGGCCGCGTGGTGGCCTGGATCGGGGACGCCAACAACATGCTCTACACCTGGCTGCAGGCGGCCGAGCTGCTCGGCTTCACTGTGCAGGTCTCCAGCCCGGCCGGCTACCAGGTCGACCCGGCCCTGGCAGGCAGCTCGGCAGCCTGCATGCGCCGCTTCGATCGCCCCATCGATGCCGCCCGCGGCGCCGACCTGGTCACCACCGATGTCTGGACCAGCATGGGCTACGAGTCCGAGAACGAGGCACGGCGCCGGGCCTTCGCCGACTGGCAGGTGAACGAGGAGCTCATGGCAGCGGCCGACTCCCGGGCGCTCTTCATGCACTGCCTTCCCGCCCATCGCGGCGAGGAGGTGCAGGCCGAGGTCATCGATGGCCCGCGATCGGTGGTCTGGGACGAGGCCGAGAATCGGCTGCATGTGCAGAAGGCGCTGATGGAGTACCTGCTGCGCGGGCGGCTCTGAGGTCCGCCTGCGGCGGCCTTCCGCCCCCCTTTCTGACAGTGACCTGTCGGTCAGCGCCGAGGCCGTTTCAACAAGCGTCGGAAGGCCCCTTTGGTCATGCTTGTTTTACACCCTGTGGCGCCACGCCCTCCCTACAATGCGCCGCAGGAAGGTGAGGTGATGGGACGCAGGCTGATCGAAGACGAGCGCCCGTGGCATCCGGCGATGGCAGCGTCCGGGGGTCGGATCACGCTCTACGCTGCCAAGCTCGGGCCGATGCCGGGCGATGCCTCCGCGCTCCGGCAGGCACTTTGCCCTCCGGTGCCCCCGCGCACCTGGCACCGGGTGTACCCCTACCTTCCGCGCGAGACCCTGGCCGATGGCTCCCTGGTGCTGTGGCACCCTGACGAAGCCGGCTGGTCGCTGGCCCTCGAGCAGGTGCATCGCCTGTGCGCCCCCACCTGGCGCCTCAGCGGCGCCTATGTTGCCGTCCGGGGCACCGAGCGGGTCGAGATGCGCGACTTCCACGCGCTCGACGAGATCGACCTGCCCGACTGGTCGCTGGCCGTGCCCGATCCCGGCTTCGCCGACATGCTCGGGCACCTCGACGGCAATGCCTGGCGCTTGTCGGAGCTGGTGGCCCGCTGGGCCCTGCAGGTGGGGCCGGCCCATGCGGGCAAGGCGCTGGTCGCCGCGCTGCCGCAAGACCCGCCCAGCCAGCACTGAGCGGCGCCAGGCGCGCGCCTTGATGGCGCCGATGGCCGCCCCGGCCCGTTGCGCCGGCTTCAGCCGCGCAGATCGGGGTCGAGCACCTGCCCCTCGTCGAGCTGAACCCCGAAACTGTTCAGGATCATCGACACCTGGGTGTACTGACCCACGGTGAACACCACATCCATGCACTGGCGCGGCTGGAAGTGCGCAGCCAGGGCCTGCCAGGTGGCGTCGGTGATGAACTGGCCGGCATGCAGCTCGTCGGTGGCCCGAAGCAGCGCACGGTCGGCGGCGCTCCAGTTCGGGCCGTCGGCGCCGAGCTTGATGGCGGCGATCTCGGCATCGGTCAGACCGGCGCGCTGGCCGATCGGCACATGCTGGGTCCACTCGTAGCCCGAGCGGCACAGAAAGCCCGTGCGCAACACCACCAGCTCGCGCTCGCGCGCCGGCAGGGTGTTCTTCTTGCTGAGCACATAGCTGCCCCAGCCCATGAAGCCGCGCATGGCGTCGGGGTGGTTGAGCAGGGTGCGGAAGATGTTGAGCATCTTGTCGCGGGCCACCATGGGGGCGGCGAGGGCAGTCTGCTCGGCGTTCCACTGGTCGTCGGGAACGGGGGCGAATCGGGGCTTGGACAGGCGCATGCGCGGCTCCGGGCGTGGTGAGGATGAGCGGGGAAGGTTCGCGGCGACTATGACCGATCAGCCCCGGACGGCCCGTGCGGCCGTGTCTCGATTTCAGAGCTGAAAGGCAAGCCAGAGCACCAGACCCTCGGCAATGAAGCGCGCGAGCCCGGCAGGCCGCGGCTGGTAGGCGCGGGCGTCGGCAACCAGGGCCTCGATCCAGCGGGCAAAGCCCGCAATATCCTGCGGTCGGTAGAAACCCACCATCAGCTCGTAGTTCAGGAAGAGGCTGCGGCCATCGAGATTGACCGAGCCGGCCATGGCGAGGTGCTCGTCGATCACCACCGCCTTGGCATGCACCATCTGCGGTGCCAGCCAGAGATGGGCGCCGGCCGCGGCCAGCTCGCGCATGGGCCGATGCCGCGCGATGTCGGCGAGCCGGTGATTCGAGCGGGCGGGCATCACGATGTCGACCCGCACGCCGCGCCGGGCGGCAAGGCACAGCGCCGCGAGCAGGCTCTCGTCGGGCACGAGGTAGGGCGTCACCGCCAGGATCCGCGAGCGCGCCCGGTAGCACGAGGTGAGCAGCAGGGCATGCACCGTGTCTTCCGCATAGTCGGGCCCGCTCGGCAGCAGTTGCGCGGTGGCCGCGCCCGCACCCGGCTCGGCGAGCGCCGCGGCGGCCTCGGCGGCCTCCCGGCCACGCGCGAAGGCGTCATCGATCGCCTCGGGCCGTGAACTCTGCGAAAACACCCAGTCGGCCTCGAAGACCGCCGAGGCCTCGGCGGCAAGCGGGCCGGCAAGGTCGAAACTGAGATCGACCCAGGCCGGCCGGCCGGGTGAACCCTCGAAGTACTCGCCGGCGAGATTGCGCCCGCCGGTCCACAGCAGGCGGCTGTCGGCCACCACCAGCTTGCGGTGATTGCGCAGATTGGTGCGCCCGCGCAGCGGGCCGCGCCAGGGCATCCGGAAGGGCGGGGCAAAGCGCAGCACCTGCACCCCCGCCTGACGGGCCTGCGCGAACTCGCGCCGCCCGCCCATCCAGGCGCCCATCCCATCGACCAGCAGGCGCACCCGCACGCCTGCCCTGGCCCGGGCAGCGATTCGCTCGAGGCATTCGGCGCCGAAGTCGTCCCGGCCGAGGATGAAGGTGCAGACATCGAGCCGTTCGCGCGCGGCATCGACCACCCGCAGCAGGGCCTCACGGGCGGCCCGGCCATCGGCATGGATGTGCAGGTCATGGCATGCCTGCGCGGGATGCAGCCCCATGGCCGCGGTGAGCCGCCGGGTCCAGGGCGGCACCGAGTCGCCCTGGACCGGGTCGGCGCCGCGTGCCCCATCGGGCGAGCGCCGGGCGGCGCGCGGCAGCTTGCGGGTGCCGAACATCAGGTAGAGGGGCACGCCGAGCTCGGGCAGCAGCGTGATCATCAGCACCCAGGCAATGGCCGCCGACGGGTGCCGACGCTGGCCCAGCGCATGCGAACCGAGCACGAACACCAGCAGGCCGATGGCGGACATCAGCCCGTGCCAGGAAAACCACTCGGAGGGCAGATCGGTGAGAGACACCGGGTGGACTCGCGGATCGGGTGGACAGACTCTAGCAGGCGGGAGGGCCTTCAGCCTTGCGATATCCTCTGGCTGTCATTGACCGAGGTGAACCATGGACCTGAACTACTCCGCAGACGAAATCGCCTTCCGCGATGAAGTGCGCGGCTGGCTGGCCGCCAACGTGCCCGCCGACCTGCGCCAGAAGGTGCTCGATTACCAGGAACTCAGCAAGGAAGACCTGGTGCGCTGGCACAAGATCCTGGCCGCCAAGGGCTGGGTTGCCCCGGCCTGGCCCAGGGAATGGGGCGGCACCGACTGGGATGCCACCCGCCGCTACATCTTCGAGGAAGAGTACGCGCTTGCCGGCGCGCCGCCGATCGCGCCCTTCGGGCCGACCATGGTGGCCTCGGTGCTGCTGCACTTCGGCACCGATGCGCAGAAGAAGCGCTACCTGCCCGACATCTACAACGGCAATGTGTTCTGGTGCCAGGGCTACTCCGAGCCGGGTTCGGGCTCCGACCTCGCCTCGCTCAAGACCCGCGCCGAGCGCCAGGGCGACCACTATGTGGTCAACGGCCAGAAGATCTGGACCACCCTGGGCCACTACGGCGACTGGATCTTCTGTCTGGTGCGCACCGACGCCACCGCGGGCAAGCGCCAGGAGGGCATCAGCTTCCTCCTCATCGACATGAAGACCCCGGGCATCACGGTGCGCCCGCTGCTGCTGCTCGACGAGGCCCACGAGGTCAACGAGGTGTTCTTCGACGATGTGCGCGTGCCGGTCGAGAACCTGGTCCACGAGGAGAACAAGGGCTGGACGGTGGCCAAGTACCTGCTCGGCCACGAGCGCCTGAACACCGGTCGCATCGGCGGCTCCAAGCGCGAACTCGCCAAGCTCAAGCAGATGGCCGCGCGCACCCAGGTCAACGGCAAGCCGCTGATCGACGACCTGCGCTTCAAGGACCGGCTCGCCCGCGTCGAGATCGAGCTGATGGCGCTCGAGATCACCAACATGCGTTTCCTCGACGAGATGCGCCGCACCGGCAACATCGGGCCCGAGGTGTCGATGCTCAAGATCAAGGGCACCGAGATCCAGCAGGCGCTCACCGAGCTCAGCATGCAGGTGATGGGCCCCATGGCCCAGGCCTTCCGCCCGATCAGCTACGACGGCTTCGACGAGTTCGGTGCGTCGATGGCCGCGCGCTACTTCAACTTCCGCAAGACCTCCATCTACGCGGGTTCCAACGAGATCCAGCGCAACATCTTCTCGAAGATGGCGCTGGGCCTCTGAGCCCGGGAGCAACAGGCATGAACTTCGAACTCACGCAGGAACAGCAGCTGCTGGCCGACACGGTCAAGCGGGTGATCGAGAAAGACTACGCCTTCGAGGCGCGCAAGCAGATCGTGGCCGGCACGCCGGGCCACAGCCCGGCGGTGTGGGCCACCTTCGCCGAGCTCGGCCTGCTCGGCCTGCCGCTGTCGGAGGCCGCTGGCGGCTTTGGCGGTGGCGCGGTCGACATGGTCGCGGTCATGGAGGCCATCGGCGCGGGGCTGGTCCTCGAGCCCTACCTCTCCACGGTGGGTCTGGTCGGACGACTGATCGACCGCCACGGCAGCGATGCGCAGAAGGCCGCGGTGCTGCAGCCGGTGGTCGAGGGCGCGCTCACCCTGGCGCTGGTGCACTACGAGGCCGGCGGCCGCTTCAGCAACACCGCGGTGGCGCTCACCGCGCGCCGTCAGGGCGCCGGCTGGGTGCTCGACGGCAGCAAGATCGCGGCGGTGGATGCCCCGGTGGCCGGCAAGCTGCTGGTCAGCGCGCGCACCTCGGGCATGCCCGGCGAGTCCGGCGGCATCAGCCTGTTCCTGGTCGATGCCGGCGCGGCGGGCGTGTCGATGAAGACCTACCGCACCCAGGACAGCCTGCGCTCGGCCGATGTCAGCCTGCGCGGCGTGAGCGTGGGCGCCGACGCGCTGGTGGGCGCCGAGGGCGAGGGTCTGGCCATGCTCGAGGAGGCGCTCGATTTCGCGGGCGCGCTGCTCTGCGCCGAGGCGGTGGGCGCCATGAAGTTCGCCTGCGACACCACGCTGGAGTACCTCAAGACCCGCAAGCAGTTCGGCACCAACATCGGCTCGTTTCAGGCGCTGCAGCACCGCATGGTCGACATGTGCATCAGCACCGAGCAGGCCCGCTCGATCACCTACCTCGCCTGCGCCAAGGTCGGCCCCGACACGCCGGCCGGCGAGCGCGCGCGGGTGGTGGCCGCCGCCCGCGTGAAGGTGGCCGACGCCTGCCGGCATGTCGGGCAGGAGGCCATCCAGCTGCACGGTGGCATGGGCATGACGCTCGAGATGAAGGTGAGCCACACCTTCAAGCGGCTGACCATGATCTCGCAGGCCTTCGGCGACGCCGACTACCACCTCGAGCGCTTCACCGCGGCGGCCTGAGGTGACGAGCCGCGCGCGTCGCGCCCTGCTGCTGGCCGGCGGGGCCTCGCTGGCCGCGGGCTGCGCTCTGCCCGGCCCGCGCGGGTCGGCTGAAGATGCCCTGCCCCGGCAGGTCGCGGCAGCCGGCGGGCCCGCCAGGCCCGATGCCGCGGGCCGCGCCGAGGTCGAC
>NZ_CEXFHW010000150.1:0-10192 GCF_982640115.1 Quisquiliibacterium sp.
GTCGGCGCTGACACCGCCGGCGTACCCGCGCCCGCGCACCGCGCCATCACCGCCGCGGTGTGCTCGCCCACCTGCGGCGCAGGCCCGCCCACCCGGCCCGGCGAGCCGGTGAGATTGGCCAGCAGGCCAAGCTGCCAGCCCCCGCCCTCGAGCGGCACGGCATGGCCGTTGGCGGTGACATCCGGATCGGTCAGCGCCTGCTGGGTGGTCTGGTAGGGATGCGAGGCCACGCCGCCATCGGCGACGAAGATGCGCTGCCACTCGTCGGCGGTCTTCTCCTGAAGCCGGGCCAGCATCAGGCTGCGGAAGGCCTCGCGCTTGTCCTCGGGCCACAGCTCGGTGGGCCCGGTCTCGCCCAGCGCCTCGAAGGCGTCGCTCAGCCCGACCGCATCGACGAAATGGCGGAACAGATGCGGCAACAGGTTGCCCATCTGCAGCCAGCGGCCGTCGGCGGCGCGCAGCGGATGGTAGTTGAGCGTGGGCATCGCGGTGAGCGGATCGGGTGGCGCCGGCAGCGCCGCTTCGCCGCGCTCGCGCAGCCAGGCGTTGACCTGACCGAACAGCACATTGTTCATCTCGTAGGCCAGCAGGCCACGCGCGAGGGAGGTCTCCAGCACCTGGCCCACGCCATCGCGCTCGCGGGCATGCAGGGCCGCCAGCACGCCGGCCAGCAGCGACTGCGAGGCTGCGTGGGTGGCCACCTGCAGCGCGGCATACACCGGCCCGTCGCGCGAGGCCGCGCCGCGAAACTGCAGCATGCGGCCCACCCGCGCGGCCACCAGCGCCTCGCTGGCGGGGTAACCGGCATACGGGCCGCTGCGCCCGAAGGCGCTCACCCAGCCGATGATCAGCCGCGGATGGATCGCGGCCAGCGCGGCATCGCCGGCATGATCCTGCGGCTGCGCCGGGCCGCGCACCCAGACATCGGCATGGCGGGCCAGTGCCGCGCGGCCGGCAGCATCGCCCTCGGCGAGCACCACGCTGTGCTTGCCGCGCAGCCACAGCCGCGCGCCGGGCAGCGCCCGCGCCGGATCGCCGCCCGCAGGCTCGAGCTTGATCACCTCGGCGCCGAAGTCGGCCAGCACCATCGTGGCCAGACCGGCGAAGGGGCCCTGGCTCTCGTCGACCACCACGATCCCCTGCAGGGGCAGCTGCGCGCTCATTGAATGCTCCCAGACGGATGCCCCTGCGGGCCGGGCGACCACCACCCGGCCCGGATTAGCGCATGGCGGCGTGCCCGGCGCATCCGGAGGGGCCGGCAATTGAAAAACCGATTGGACAGCACCGTCGGCGGGATCGATGATCCGCCACACCCTCACCCCACTGGAGACCGCGATGATCCCAACCGCCCTGTTCGACCTGACCGGCAAGGTCGCCCTGCTCACCGGCGCCTCCAAGGGCATGGGCAAGGCCATGGCCGAAGCCCTGGCCGAGCACGGCGCCAAGGTCATGATCTCCAGCCGCAAGCTCGACCAGTGCCAGGCGGTGGCCGATGCCATCAACGCCAAGTGCGGCGAGCAGCGCGCCTGGGCCTTTGCCTGCAACGCCGGCTACAAGGAGCAGCTTCAGGCGCTGGTGGACGCCACCCACCAGCGCATCGGGCCGATCGACATCGTGGTCGGCAATGCGGGGGTCAATCCGTTCTACGGCGCGCAGACCGAGATCAGCGACGAGGCCTACGACAAGATCATGTCCACCAATGTGAAGTCCAACCTCTGGCTGGTGAAGATGGTGGCGCCCGACATGATCGCGCGCGGTGGCGGCTCGATCATGATCACCGCCTCGGTGGGCGCCTTCGGGCCCTCGGCCACCCTGGGCACCTATGCCATCTCCAAGATGGCGGTGATCTCGCTGGTGCGCAACCTCGCCGCCGAGCTCGGCCCGCAGGGCGTGCGCGTGAACGCGATCTGCCCGGGCCTGATCCGCACCGACTTCGCCCAGGCGCTGTGGGACAACCCCGCCGGCGAGAAGCGCGCCCGCGAGGCGATTCCGCTGCGCCGCCTCGGCGAGGCCGAAGACCTCAAGGGACTGGCGGTGTTCCTCGCCTCAGGGGCCAGCGGCTACATCACCGGCCAGGCGATCACGATCTGCGGCGGCAGCCACATGCGCGCCTGACCCGCCACGCCCACCCATCGGAGAGCACCCATGCCCCAGGCAGCCACCCTCAACAGCGTGCTCGGCCCGATCACGCCCGATCAGCTCGGCTTCACCCTGATGCACGAGCATGTGCTGGTGGCCGCCAGCGGCCTGTACCAGAGCTACCCTGACCTGCTCGGGGTGGGCCCCGAGGCGCGCGCCATCGCGTCGCTCAAGCGCGCCAAGGCCGCCGGCATCGACAGCATCCTCGACGCCACCACCTTCGACCTCGGCCGCCACGCCCCGCTGCTGCGCGCGGTGTCGAAGGCATCCGGGGTGAACATCATCAATGTGACCGGCTGGTGGCTGGATGTGCCGCGCTTCATGCGCGGCGTGGGCCCCAACCAGATGGCCCGCGAGTTCATCCGCGACATCACCGAGGGCTTCCGGGGCACCGACATCCGCGCCGGGCTGCTCAAGTGCGCCGCCGACATCGATGGCGTGACCCCGCCCCTGGAGACCATGGCGCGCGCGGTGGCCCGCGCGCACCGCGAGACCGGCATCCCGATCATGGTCCACTCGCATCCCGGCACGCAGCTCGCGCGCCGGCAGATCGAGATCTTCCGCGAGGAGGGTGTCGACCTCACCCGCGTGAAGATCGACCACTCCAACGACACCACCGACCTGGAGTACCTGCAGTGGATCCTCGACCAGGGCTGCTGGCTGGGCCTGGACCGCTACCCTGGCCGGCTGGTGAGCCCGCGCCAGCGCACCAACACGCTCAAGGCGCTCATTGACCTGGGTCATGTCGCGCGGCTGTGCCCCTCGCACGACTGCATCTGCATCCACCTGCACAACGAGCGGCCCGACGGCAGCATCCCGGAGCAGCACGACTACTACCGCGGCAACCCCGACCAGTACCTGTACATCCATCGCCAGGTGCTGCCGCAGCTGCGCGAGATGGGCGTGCGCGAGGCCGACATCACCACCCTGTTCGTGGACAACCCGCGCAACTTCCTGGCGGCGCGCTGAGCCCGCCTCAGGCGTGCTCGAACCAGGCGTTGGACACCACCGCCTGATCGCCCACCCGGGCCTCGAACACCACCCGCTGCGCGGACTCGCGCCAGGCGAGCACCCGCAGCGTGTCGCCGGGATACACCGGCGAGGAGAAGCGCACCTTCAGCCGCCGGAAGCGCGCCGGGTCGCCCTCGCAGAGCGCGGCCAGCAGCAGCTGCGCGCAGTGCCCGAAGGTGCACAGCCCGTGCAGGATGGGCATCTCGAAGCCGCCGAAGCGCGCGGCCGCCGGATCGATGTGCAGCGGGTTGTAGTCGCCCGAGAGCCGATACAGATGCGCCTGGTTGCGGGCGATGTGCGCCGCGGTCTCGAGATCGGGCGCGCGCTCGGGCACCGTCACCCGCCCGGCCGGGGCCTGGCCCAGGCCGATGAAGGGCTCGATGTCGCCGAGCGCCTGCACGCCACGCCGGAACGAGCCGTTGACCATGCGGATGCACACCCGCCCCTGGTCATCGGTGACCTCGCTTTCGGTCTCGACGAAGCCGCTGCCCTTGCCGCGGGGATGCACGCTGATGACCCGCGAGCGCACGCTCACCCGGCCCTCCAGCGGCAGCGGATGCAGCATCGTGATGTCGCGCTCGGCGTCGATGTTCAGCGGCCCGGGCGAGGGCGGAATGGCCGCGGGATCGATCGGCGCGCCAGCGCCGCCCCAGCGGATCGCGAAGGTGGGAAACACCGCGAAACCGGGATGCTTCTCGAAGGTGTAGCGCAGATCCTCGATGCCGATGCCCACCGCATAGAGCAGCACATCGCGCTGGGTGTAGTCGATGGCGACCGGGTTGCCCCAGGGGCCGGGCTGGCCGCCGGGAAGCACCGCTGCCGGGTTGTAGACCGCCATGGCGAGACTCCGTATGGGAAGGGGGAAGCGCTGATGGTAGGGGCGATGCCGTCGCAGCGCCCCTGCCGGCTTGCGCGGGCTGTTCCAGTTCCCCGGGGGCGGGATTGACCGGCGCCGCCCGCGGCAGGAGAGTCGGCCGCTTCTGCCGAAGGAACCCCCCATGACACAGACCATTCTCTGGCCCCGCGCCCATCCCGACGACCACCAGATCGAGCTGAGCGCCATCGGCGAGGGCTTCAACCCGGTGTTCTGCAGCAGCTTCGACGAGGTCACCGATGCCCAGTGGGCGAGCGCCGACGCGGTGGTCGGGCCGGCGGTGCCGCCGCAGCACATCCCCAAGCTCACCCGCTGCCGCATCTATGTGAAGCCGGCGGTGGGCTTCGACGATGTCGATCTCGCCCAGTTCAGCGCCATGGGCATCCCGGTGTGCAACACGCCCGACTACGGCACCCGCGAGGTGGCCGACCATGCCATGGCGCTGATGCTCACTCTCACCAAGAGCATCGCCTTCCACGACGAGAGCCTTCGCGCCGACCTCAAGGCCAACTGGCGTCCGGCGCTCAACCCCTTCGGCCGGCGCATGGCCGACTGCACCCTCGGCGTGGTGGGCGTGGGCCGCATCGGTACCGCGGCGGTGCTGCGGGCCAAGGCCTTCGACATGGATGTGGTGTTCTACGACCCCCACCAGCCCAGCGGCCATGAGCTGGCGCTCGGGGTGCGGCGCGCCGACTCGCTCGAGGAGCTGATGGCCCAGAGCGACATCGTGACCGTGCATGCGCCGCTCAACGAGGGCACCCGCAAGCTGATCGGCCGCCAGGCGCTGGCCGCCGCCAGGCGCGGCATGATCCTGGTGAACACCGCGCGCGGGCCGATCGTGGACATAGACGCCCTGCACGATGCGCTGAAGGACGGCACGGTGCTGGCCGCCGGCCTCGATGTGCTGCCGCAGGAGCCGCCCAGCGCCGAGAGCCCGCTGATCGGTGCATGGCTGCGCAACGAGCCGTGGATCCGTCACCGGCTGGTGGTCACCCCGCATTCGGCCTTCTACACGCCGGAGAGCTGGCGTGACATCCGCGGCTTCTCGTCGCGCACCGCGGCGCGCTATCTGCGCAGCGGCCGGCTCGAGAACTGCGTGAACGCGGCGCAGCTCGCGCAGCGCCGCTGAGCGCCGCGGGCGGGCACGGCGCTGGCGACGGGGTCGGACCGGGACAGGCAGGCAACCCGGCGACCCTGGCCCCAGCCGCCCCGGAGACCCTGCCCTCAGCCGCCCAGGCTGCCGTCGCGCAGCATCTCGCGCAGGCGGAACTTCTGGATCTTGCCCGAGGGCGTGGCGGGCATGGCGGGCAGCACCTCCAGGCGCTCGGGGATGTACTGCACCGCCACCTTCTGCGCCTTCAGGAAGGCCACCATGTCGGCAAAGCCGAGCTGCTGCCCGGGCTTGAGCACCGCCACCGCGCAGCCGCGCTCGCCCAGACGCTCGTCGGGATAGGCCACGATGGCCACCTGCGCGATCGCCGGGTGGCGGTAGAGCAGCGACTCGATCTCCACCACCGGGATGTTCTCGCCGCCGCGGATGATCACATCCTTGCTGCGGCCGCTGATGCGGATGTAGCCCTGCGCGTCCATGCGGGCCAGATCGCCGGTGTCGAACCAGCCCTCGGCATCGGTGTTGTTCCACTGCGGCCGGCGAAGGTAACCGCCGAAGTTGGAGCAGGCCCGCACCAGCAGCCGCCCGACCTCGCCCTCGGGCAGGCTGCGGCCCAGATCGTCGGTCACCTTCACCGAGACACCCGGCAGCGCGCAGCCATCGGTGGAGAACGCGCGCTCGTCGGCGTCATCCAGCCGGATCAGGGTGACCGCGCCGTTCTCGGTCATGCCCCAGGCCGAGACGATCTTGCTGCCGAGCACCGCGCGGGCCTGCTCGACCAGCGGGCCGGGAATGGGCGCGCCGGCGCACAGGAAGGTGCGCAGGCTGGGCACCGCGAGGCCGCTCTCCTGCACATGGCGGGTGAGGTCGGTGAGGAAGGGCGTGGAGGCCATGGTGAAGCTCGCGCCCTCGGCGCGGATGAGCTCGATGGCCCGGCGCGGCTCCCAGATGTCCTGCAGCACCGAGCTCGCACGCAGCATCACCGGCATCATCAGCCCGTACATGAAGCCGGTCTGGTGGGCCATGGGCGAGGCCATCAGCACCACATCCTCGGCGCCGAGGTTCATGCGCTCGGCATAGGGAATGATGTTGGCCATCAGGGTGTTGGCGCTGTGCATCACGCCCTTGGGCTCGCCGGTGGTACCCGAGGTGTAGATGAGCTGCGTGATGTCGTCGGGGCCGGGACGGGCCGCGGTCAGGATGGCGGCGGCATCGGGCGCCTGCTCCCAGGCCGGGCCGCCGAGCAGGGCCTCGAAGCTGTCGGGGCCCTCGCCGTCGACCACCACCAGCTGGCGCAGCGCGGGCAGCGAGGGCTGCAGCGCGCGGGCCATGGCTTCGTGGTCGAAGCCGCGGAACACGCGGGGCACCACCAGCACCCGGGCCTCGCCGTGGCGCAGCATGAACGAGAGCTCGCGCTCGCGGAAGATCGGCATCAGCGGGTTGATCACCGCGCCGATGCGCGAGCAGGCGAGATACATCAGGCTGAACTGCCACCAGTTGGGCAGCTGCATGGCGACCACATCATCGCGGCGCACGCCCAGGCGGTGCAGGCCCACCGCGATGCGGTCGGCAAGCTGGCCGACCTCGCGCCAGGTGAAGCGCCGGGTTTCCCCCGATTCGACCCGCAGCGCGGTCAGCGCGAGCTTGTCGGGGCAGTGGGCGAGGCAGGCATCGAGCGCCTGGTTGATGGTCTGGTCATGCCACCAGCCGCGCGCGATGCTCTCGGCGCGGCGCGGGGCCAGCAGGACGGCGTCGAATTCCATGGCTGTCTCCTCTCGGATGGAAGTCTGGGCGGGCTTGGCCTCGCCGGCGCGGTCATGCCGCCGGCGGGCTTCCTCTGGTGCCCGGGTTCAGGCCGGCACCGCCTTGCGCCCGGCTCGGGTGCGGGCGATGACGGTCTTCATGATCTGCGCGGTGCCGTCGCCAATCTGGAAGCCCAGCACATCGCGCAGGCGCTGCTCCATCAGGCCGCGGTCATAGCCGGCATGGCCGTGCATCAGCAGGCACTGGTGGATGGTGTCGTAGGCGAGCTTGGGCGCCCACCACTTGCACATCGCGGCCTCGGCGCTGTGCGGCGCGCCCCGGTCCTTGAGCCACAGCGCCTGCAGGCAAAGCAGGCGCGCGGCCTCGACCTGGGTGTCGAGATCGGCCAGGGTGTGCGAGACCCCCTGGAAGGCCGAGAGCGGCTTGCCGAAGGCCTCGCGCTGCGCGACCCAGGCCCAGGTTTCCTCGAGGGCCACCCGCGCCACCGCCAGCACCTGCAGGCCGATCAGCGCGCGCGAGAAGTCGAAGCCCTGCATCACCTGCACGAAGCCGGCGTTCTCGGCGCCCAGCCGGTGGCTGGCCGGCACCCGAACATCATCGAAGAACAGCGAGCCGCGACCGATCGCGCGCTGGCCATGGCAGTCGAATCGGCTGCGGGTAAGCCCCGGCGCGTCGCCCGGCACCAGCAGCGCGGTGACGCCGTGGGCCGCCGATTCCACCGATCCGGTGCGACCGAACACCACGATGGCGTCGGCCTGATCGGCTGCCGAGATGGAGGTCTTCTCGCCGTTGATCACATAGCTGTCGCCGACCCGGTCGATGCGCAGGCGCAGGTTGGCGGCATCGGACCCGCCGCGCGGCTCGGTGAGGGCGATGGCCAGCAGCGCCTCGCCCCGGGTGAGGCGCTGCAGCCAGGGCCCGGCCACTTCCGGCTGGCCATGATCGGCGAGGATCTGGCCGTTCAGCGACGCAAGCAGGTTGATGTAGGACAGGCTGAGGTCGGCGCGGGCGATCTCCTCGTGGATGACGCCGGCGGCAAGACAGCCCAGCCCCTGCCCGCCGAGCGCCTCGGGCAGTTCGGGCGCGATGAAGCCCATCTCGCCCATCTCGCGCATCAGCGCGCGGTCGAGCACCCGGGTGCGGTCGCGCTCCTGGAATCCGGGCGCGATGCGCTCGGTGGCAAAGCGCCGGGCGTGGCCGGCGAGCGCGGTGAGGTCGTCGTCGAGGTAGGGGTTGGGCGTCATGGCCTTACTTCGCGTACTTGCGGAACTCGGGCTTGCGCTTTTCCTTCAGCGCGGCCACGCCTTCCCGGGACTCTTCGGTGTCGTAGTAGAGCTTGAGCGCGTACATGCCCATGCCGGCGATGCCCGCCTGGTGGGCGGTGTCCATGTTGAAGCTGCGCTTGGCGATCGCGATGGCGGTGGGACTGCGCTCGCAGATGGTCTCGGCCCACTCCTGCACCGTGGCGTCAAGCTGCTCGGGCGGCACGCACACATTGGCCAGACCCATGGCCACGGCCTCGGCGCCGCTGTAGCGCTTGTTCATGTACCAGATCTCGCGGGCTTTCTTCTCGCCGACCACGCGGGCGAGGAAGGCCGTGCCGTAGCCGGGATCGACCGAGCCCATCTTCGGGCCCACCTGGCCGAAGATGGCCTTCTCGGAGCAGATGGTGAGATCGCAGATGGTGGCCAGCACATTGCCGCCGCCGATGGCAAAGCCCTGCACCCGGGCGATGACCGGCTTGGGCACATCGCGGATGGCGGTGTGCAGTTCTTCCATCGGCAGGCCGATGGTGCCGCGCCCGTCGTAGTTGCCGTCGTGCGCGGACTGGTCGCCGCCGGTGCAGAAGGCGCGGTCGCCAGCGCCGGCCAGCACGATGCAGCCCACATTGCGGTCATAGCCAGCCTTGTTGAAGGCGCGGATCAGCTCATCGCAGGTGGTGCCGCGGAACGCGTTCATCTTGTCCGGGCGGTTGATGATGATCCAGGCCACGCCGTTGCGGACCTCGTACAGGATGTCTTCGAATTGCATGGGATTTGCCGTTCAGTAGATGGATGGGCGGCTGGTCAGCCGTTCATGGTCAGGCCGCCCGACACGCTGAGCACCTGGCCGGTGACAAAGGCGGCATCGGTGCTGGCGAAGAACAGGATCGCGCCGGGCAGGTCATCGGGCTGGCCGATGCGGCCCAGCGGAATGGAACGGGTGAAGGCCTCGACGAGTTTCTCGGGGTTGGAGGCACCCTGCTTGAAGCCGTCGAAGAGCGCGGTGTCGGTCGGCCCGGGGCAGACCACATTGACGGTGATGCCGTGACGGGCGTGCTCGCGGGCCAGGGTCTTGGACAGGGCCACCAGCCCGCCCTTGCAGGCGGCGTAGACCGCTTCGCCGGAGGAGCCCACGCGCGCGGCGTCGGAGGCCACATTGACGATGCGGCCGCTGCGCCGGGCCACCATGCCGGGCAGCACGGCGTGATGCATGTGCAGCGCGCCCACCAGGTTGATGGCGATCAGCTTCTCCCACTGCGCGGGAACGGTCTTCACGAAGGGCAGGAAGACATCCCAGCCGGCGTTGTTCACCAGCACATCGATGGGACCGAGCGCCGACTCGGTGGCCGCCACGGCGGCATCGACCGTGGCGCGATCGGCGATGTCGCAGGCGAAGGCCTGGGCGGTGCCGCCCTGCGCGACGATGCCCTCGGCCACCGCCTGAGCGGCGGACAGATTGAGATCGAAGACCGCGACCTTCGCGCCCTCGGCCGCGAAGCGACGGCAGGTGGCCCCGCCGATGCCACCACCGCCCCCGGTGACGATGACTGTCTGGTTGGTGAATCGGCTCATGGATGACTCCTGAAAATGGGCGCCGACGCGACGCCGGATGATGGGCTGGCGGGCAGTGCTGTGCTGTGCTGTGCTGTGCGATTGCAGCGTGCCGCGCGCTGACCGGGCTGATCATGGCGGACCTGGGTCTTTATGTCAATATATTGACTCATATTGCCGTTGTCGGCATGCTCTGGACAGAAGACTGCCACGCGACCAGCGCTCCGCTGGCCAGCGATCCCCGTACGGAAATCGCCTCATGCCCGCCCTTCTCTCCTCTGAAAATCCGGCTGACAGCGCTGTTGCGGCATCACCCCGCGCCCGCCGGCAGCTCGCCGATGCACGCTTCGATCTCGCCAACCGCCTGTTCTTCAGGCTGTACCAATGCGCCAACTTGTTGCATAAAACCGGAACACGCGCCGTCGAAGCCGAGGGCCTCACCACGCAGCAGTGGGCGGTGCTCGGGGCGCTCTCGCGCGA
>NZ_CEXFHW010000151.1:0-10153 GCF_982640115.1 Quisquiliibacterium sp.
CCCCTGTCGGGCTGGCTGCGGGCGGCGGGGATCGGTCCGGAACAGCTCGGCCTGGTGGTCTGGCCGCTCGAGGCCGCCAGCCCCGCCTTCGAGCACAACGGCGCCCGTGCGTTCAATCCCGCGTCCGCCATGAAGCTGCTCACCAGCTACGCCGGGCTGTCGATGCTCGGTCCCGAGTACCGCTGGCGCACCGGCGTCTTTCTGCGCGGCTCCTTGCGCGGCGACGTGCTCCAGGGCGATCTGGTGCTGCGCGGCGGCGGTGACCCCAAGCTGGTGGCCGAGGACCTCGCCCAGTTCGTGAGCCGGATGCGCGGCGAAGGCCTGCGTGAACTGCGTGGCGATCTGGTGATCGACGACAGCCTCTATGCGCCGATCGACGAGACCGCCGCCGCGTTCGATGGCGACCCCTCGCAGCCCTACAACGTGCTGCCGCATCCCCTGCTGATGAACTTCAAGTCGGCCCGTCTGCTCGTGCAGCCCGGCCGCGAGCGCGCCGAGATCGGCTTCGACCCGCCCCTGGCCGACCTGCGCATCGACAACCAGGTCCGCCTGCTCCCCGGTCCCTGCCGGCATGGTGTCGCCGGTCTGCAGGTTCGGGATGCGGCCGCGGCCGAGGCCGGTGCCTCGCGGGTGAGCATCAGTGGCAGCTATTCCGCCGGCTGTGGCGAGCAGAGCCTGTTCACGGCGCTGCTCAGCCACCGCCGCTTCATCCACGGCTTCTTCAAGGCGGCCTGGGAGTCGGCCGGCGGCGTGTTCCTGGGCGAGACCCGTGCCGAGCGCGGCGCCGGCCGCGGCCAGCCCTGGCTGGAGTGGGTCTCGCCACGCACCCTGGCCGAGGTGGTGCGCGACATCAACAAGTTCAGCAACAACGTCATGAGCCGAAACCTGCTGCTGCAGCTGGCCGCCGAGCCGGGCCGCGGAGCCTCGGCCGAGCCGGCCAGCGTCGAGCGGGCGCGGCGGGTGCTCGATCGATGGCTGGAGTCCATCGGCCTGCGCTTGCCTGAACTGGTGATCGAGAACGGCGCAGGGCTGTCCCGCATCGAGCGTCTGGCGCCGCTCAGCCTCGCGGCCCTGCTCAGGCATGCCGCGGCCAGCCCGGTGGCCGAGGTCTTCCGCCAGTCGCTCTCGGTGGTGGGCCGTGACGGCACCATGCGAAACCGCCTGGTCGGCGAGCCGGCGGCGGGCCAGGCCTGGGTCAAGACCGGCAGCCTGAACGAGGTTCGCAGCCTGGCCGGCTACGTCGATGCCGCCTCGGGTCGGCGGCAGGTGGTGGTGGCGTTCATCAACGGCCCGCGTGCCGAGATGGCGCCGTCGGTGCTCGATCAGCTCCTGCGGTGGGTCCACGCTCAGGCCTGAGCCTGCTCAGCCAAAGCCCCGAAACCGACAGATGGACCGATGAATGGCCGCAATTCATGCACTATAGTGCATTAATCAGCCATTCGACCGATTGACCCGTTGCGGCGGGCCTCCCTACAATCCGCCCACGTCTCCCGCCCGGCCCACCCCAGGGGCTCTCGGGTTCGGAGTCCGCGAGCCACGCTCGCCAACCAGCCTGTCGCCGTCGGTCCGATCGCCGCGGTGGCTTCGTCGGGCCTCAGGCCCGGCTTCGCCGGCCTTTCCATGCGCCGGCGGGCACATTCTGCGAGGGGTTGCTGCACTTCCGGTCTGCCCGGCGGTGTTCGCGTCCCCGCCGTCAGGAGGGTTCATGGATCGAGAGCAGCGGATTCAGTGGCTGTTCGGGGTGTTCGTGAGAGTCATTGGCGCGGTCCGGCTGGTTCGGATCAGTTCGCCCATGCTGGCCGGTCTGTCGCTGGCCATCGCTGGCTTTGCCGTCTCGCACCTGCCGCCGCCGGCCACCGACTTCGATTTTCCCCTGGGCGCCGCCCATCCCGCCGCGTCGCTCCAGACGGTGTCGCTGATCGGCGCGTCCGCCGATCCGGCCGAGACGGAGCGCCTGCCGGCTCTCAGCCGCGAGCAGCAGAACCTCGCCCGCTTCATCACGGGCACCTACCGGGTGGCCGCCAGCCAGACCCACTGGTTCGTCGACCACGCCTATCGCACCGCCCGTGAACTCAAGCTCGATCCCATGCTGATCCTGGCGATCATCTCGGTGGAATCGAGCTTCAATCCGCAGGCGCAGAGCCATCGGGGCGCCCAGGGCCTCATGCAGGTGCTCACCCGGGTCCATGCCGACAAGTTCTCGGCCTTCGGAGGCGTGGCCGCCGCGTTCGATCCGCTTGCCAACATCCAGGTGGGTGCGCAGATCCTGCATGAATACCTGCGGCGCGACGGCTCGGTCGAGCGGGCGCTCAAGGCGTATGTGGGCGCCGCCACCCTTCCCGATGACGGCGGCTATGGCGCGAAAGTCATCTTCGAGCGCGAGCGGATGGCGGCCGCGGCCGCCGGTCGGCCGGTGCCGCAGGCGCCCGCTGCGCCGGTGCGCCGGCCCGACGGCCGCGACGACCCGATTGCGCCGCGGGCCACCGAGCCCGGCGGGGTGTTGCGGCCGGAGGTCGCCTTTGCCGTCCGCTCAGGTTCGGGCATCCTGGAGAGCGCCGCCGAAATCCTCGATGCCGCGCCGCTGCACGGCAACGGGCGCAACGGCACCGAAAACTGACCCGACCGATCCGGCGCGCAGCTGCCGATCGAACCCGGGCCGTGATGCCTCAGCGGCCCAGCCAGCGGCCGATGCGCTGCGCCGCTTCCGCCAGTTCTTCCATGGGGCGCGTGAAGGTCAGCCGCAGATAGCGCTCGGGATGATGGCTGCCGAAGTCCCTGCCCGGCACCACCGATACCCAGGCCTCCTCCAGCAGACGGTCGGCGAACGCGCTGCTGTCGGGGCTGTGGGCGCTGCAGTCGGCATAGACATAGAACGCGCCGTCCGGGGTCACCGGCACCGACAGTCCGGCCTGCCGCAGCGCCGGCACGATGAAATCGCGGCGCCGCCGGAATTCGGCGCGACGCGCCTCGAAGATCTCGCCCGCCTCGGGCGTGAAGCAGGCCAGCGCAGCGTGCTGGGCCAGGGTGGAGGCGCAGATGTAGAGGTTCTGCGAGAGTTTCTCGAAGGCGCCCACCAGCGAGGGCGGCACCACCAGCCAGCCCAGTCGCCAGCCGGTCATGTGGAAGTACTTCGAGAAGCTGTTGGTCACGATCAGGTCGTCGCCCAGGGCCAGGGCGCTGCGCGCCGGCCCGTCGTGGCTCAGGCCGAGATAGATCTCGTCGATCAGCGAGAAGCCGCCGCGCTCGCGCACCAGCGCCACGATCGCGGCGAGGTCCGCGGGCGGAATCGCCGTGCCGGTGGGATTGGCCGGCGTGGCCAGCAGGGTGCCGCGGGTGCGCGGCCCCCAGTGCCGCGCGAGCAGCTCCGGCGTCATCTGGAAGCGGGTGTCGGGGCCCACCGGCACGCCCACCGGCTCGCCGTCGAAGGCGCTCACGAAATGCCGGTTGCAGGGATAGCTCGGATCGGTGAGCAGCACCTGTGCGCCGGGGTCGACCAGCGCGCAGCAGGCCAGCGAGAGTGCCGCGCTGGCGCCGGCGGTGACCACGATGCGGGCCGGGTCGATGTCGAGATCGTGGCGCATGCCGTAGTCAGCGGCGATCGCCCGGCGCAGCGGCTCGATGCCGGTGGCGGCGGTGTACTCGGTGTGGCCGGCGCGGGCCGCGCGCTCGAGCGCGTCGATCACCGGGGCGGGCGCCTTGAAGTCGGGCTCGCCGATGCTCATGTGGATCACCGGACGCCCGGCCTGCTGCAGCGCGACGGCCCGCTTCATCAGTTCCATGGTCTGGAAAGGCTGGATGCGGGCAGTGCGGGCGGAAAGCGTGGGGGGCGTCATGGATGGGGCAGGCGTGGCGGACGAGGGACGGGCCGGCGCAGCCCGAGGAGCGCCTGCCGGGCAGGCGGCGAATCAGCGGCCGATGAACTCGGGCGGCTGCTTGGCGAGGAACGCATGGTACCCGCGCCGGAAGTCCTCGGTGTCGAAGCAGTCGAAGCCCTCGAGATACTCGCCCTGCGTCAGCGGCGCGGGTTCACGCAGGCGCCGCGCGAAGCGCTTGTGCCAGCGCGCCACCAGCGGTGCGCCCGCGGCGATGCGTTCGGCGCTGGCCCGGGCCTCGCCAGCCACCTGGTCGTCAGGCACCACCCGCGTGACCAGGCGTTTTTCGCGGGCCTCGCGGGCGTCGAAGATGCGGCCTTCCAGCAGGATCTCGAGCGCCACGTCGGCGCCCACCAGGCGTACCAGCGGCGCCATCTCGGGATGGGCCATCACCAGGCCGAGGTTCTTGATCGGCGCACCAAAGCGGCTGCCTTCACCGCAGATCCGGATATCGCACAGCGCCGCGAGTTCCAGCCCGCCGCCGACGCAGATGCCGTGGATCTGCGCCACGATCGGATGACGGCAGGCCTCGAGCGCGGCGGCGGTCTGATGCATGTCGCGGCCATAGGCGATCGCCTGTTCGCGATTGGCGCGCTCGGTGGCGAACTCGGCGATGTCGTTGCCGGGCGAGAAGCTCTTCTCGCCCGCGCCCCGCAGGATCAGGCAGCGCAGCGAGTCGTCGGCCGACAGCGTGCGGAAGACCTCGCCGAGGTCGCGCCACATCGCACGGGTGAGGGCATTGAGCTTGGCCGGACGATTGATCACCACGGTGGCGATCCAGCCTTCGCGCTCGATCAGGATCTCGGACATGGAAAAACTCCTACTCGGCGCGTACGCCGAGGTCCTTGACCATGGTGGCGTATTTCGCCAGCTCGGCCCGGATGAAGGTGGCGAACTCCTCGGGGTTGCGCGGCCCGGTGTAGATCAGCCCTTGCGGCTCGAGCTTGCCGCGCACCGCGGGGTCTTCCAGTGAGCGCCGGGTGGCATCGGCGATGCGCAGCACCAGATCGCGCGGCAGGCCCCTGGGCCCCATCACCGAGTACCAGTTGGTGACATCGAAGCCGCGGATGCCAGCCTCCTGGAAGGTGGGCACCTCGGGCAGTTGCGCCAGCCGTGTCGCGGTGGAGATGGCCAGCGCCCGCAGCCGCCCGCCCTGGATGTGCGGCAGCACCGGCGGCAGGGTGTCGAAGTTCATGCTGACCTGGCCGGCCAGCAGATCGCCCACGGCCTGACCGCTGCCCTTGTAGGGGATGTGCGTGATCTGGGTGCCGGTGAGGCGGGTGAAGAGCGCGCCGGCCAGATGCTGCGAGCTGCCCACGCCCGAGGAGGCATAGGTGAGCACCCCGGGCTTGCTGCGCGCCAGCGTGACCAGTTCCTCGACATTGCGTGCCCCCACCGAGGGATGGATGGCGAGCACATTGGGCACGTGACCGATGTAGTGGATGGGGCTGAAGTCGGTGGCGGGGTCGTAGGGCACCCGACTCATGACATTGGGCGCGATCACATTCGAGTTGGCGTGGCCCATCAGCAGGGTGTAGCCGTCAGGGGCGGACTTGGCCACCAGGTCGGCACCGATCATGCCGGAGGCGCCCGCGCGGTTCTCCACCACCACCTGGGTGCCGAGCAGCTCACCCAGCCGCGGCGCCATGGTGCGCGCGACGATGTCGGTGCCTCCGCCGGGGGCAAAGCCCACGATCAGGCGGATGGGGCGGCTGGGCCAGGCCTGCGCGCGGCCAGCTCGGGGCAGGGTGGCAAGGCTGCCCGCGCCGAGGAGGGCGATCAGGCCGCGGCGGCGGTCGGTGAGGATGGTCATGGCGTGTCTCCGTTGTGGCAGGCGTCCCAGCGGCGCCCGGGTCTTGTCGTGCGGCGGCTCAGCCGGCGGCGAGTTCCTGCATGGCGGCCTGCACGCCGCCCGGCGTTGAGCGGATGCCGGCCAGGCCGAGCGACATCTCCACCCCGGCCAGCGTGCCGAGCAGCGTGAGGTCGTTGAAGTCGCCGAGATGCCCGATGCGGAACACCTTGCCGGCGACCTTGCCCAGGCCCTGGCCGAGCGAGAGATTGAATCGCTGCAGGGCCACCCGCCGCAGCGCGTCGGCATCCTGACCCTCGGGCACACGCACCGCGGTAAGCGCCGGGCTGTACTCCTCGGGGTTGGCGCACAGGATCTCCAGACCCCAGCCGCGCACCGCCGCACGGGTGGCGCGGGCATGGCGTTCGTGGCGCGCGAACACCGCAGGCAGGCCCTCCTCGAGCAGCATCGCGATCGCCTCGTGAAGGCCGTAGAGCAGGTTGGTGGCCGGGGTATAGGGGAAGAAGCCGTTGGCATTGGGGCCGAGCATGTCCTGCCAGTCCCAGTAGGAGCGGGGCAGGCGCGCCTGCTCGCTCGCCTTCAGCGCCCGCTCGCTCACGGCGTTGAAGGACAGGCCGGGCGGCAGCATGAGGCCCTTCTGCGAGCCGGCCACGGTGACATCCACGCCCCACTCGTCGTGCCGGTAATCCACCGAGCCCAGCGAGGAAATGGTGTCGACCATCAGCAGCGCCGGATGGCCGGTACGGTCGATCGCCGCGCGTACCCGTGGAATGCGGGTGGTGACCCCGGTGGAGGTTTCGTTGTGAACCACGCACACCGCCTTGATCCGATGACCGGTGTCGGCGGCGAGCTCGCGGGCGATCGCCTCGTCATCGGCGCCGCGGCGCCAGTCACCCTCGATGAAGTTGACGGTCAGGCCGAGCCGACCGGCCAGCCGCTTCCAGAGGGTGGCGAACTGCCCGGTCTCGGCCATGAGCACGGTGTCGCCGGGCGACAGGGTGTTCACCAGTGCCGCCTCCCAGGCACCGGTGCCCGAGGACGGATAGATGATCACCGGGCCGCGGGTCTGGAAGATCTCCCGGATGCCGGCGAGCACCGACTGGCCCAGGCGCTGGAACTCCGGCCCGCGGTGGTCGATGGTGGGGTAGTCCATCGCGCGAAGGATCCGGTCCGGCACATTGGTGGGGCCGGGAATCTGCAGGAAGTGACGCCCGCTGGGATGGGCGTTCAGGGCCAGGCCCCGGGAGAGTTTCATGGCATCGCTCCGCGCGAGAGTGGTGCCCGGCCGTGATCGGACAGGCGTATCGGGGTGACGGCTTGAGCCGGGAACGGCTTGAGAGCTTGAATTTTGTATGCAAAAATGCGACGAATCAAGTCTGGATCCGCAAGCCAATTCCCTAGACCCGCAAGCCAATGCCGTTGTTTTCCAGCGGCGAACCCCTGTAAGCCCTGTTTTGCATGCAATCACAGTCTGCTCACGAAGCTGCTCCTCCGCCTGCAGCCGCTGCCGGGCCTGCCGCGCCGATCGATCCGATCGGCCGCCGTCCGCTGCACGAGGAGGTCGCCGAGCGGCTTCGTGACTGGATCACCGAGGGGCGCCTGCCGGCTGGGTCCCGCCTCAACGAGCGGGTGCTCTGCCAGTCCCTCGGGGTGTCGCGCACCCCGCTGCGCGAAGCCCTGAAGGTGCTGGCGGCGCAGCGCCTGGTCGATCTCCATCCCAACCGCGGCGCCTCGGTGGCCGCGCCCTCGGCCGACGATGTCCGCCACCTCTTCGAGCTGATGGCGGCGCTCGAGGGGCTTTCGGGCGAGCTCGCCGCGCTGCGCCGCGACGACGCGCAGCTGCGCGAGATCCGGGCGCTGCACTTCGAGATGCTCGCTGCCCATGCGCGTGACGACCTGCCCGGCTACTACCGGGTCAACCGGGCCATCCATGAGGCCATCAACCGCTGCGCGCGCAACCCCATGCTCACCCAGACCTATCACAGCGTGAACCTGCGCATCCAGCACCTGCGCTTCCGATCGAACTTCAACCGGGCGCGCTGGGACGCGGCGGTGGCCGAGCATCAGCGCATGCTCGAGGCACTGAGCAACCGCGATGCGGCCGAGTTGCGCCGCCTGCTCGAGCAGCACCTGAGCAGCAAGCTCGACGCGGTGCTCGAGTCCCTCGAGCCGGGTGACGCGTCCGCGTCGGTGACGCCGCCGGCGAAGACGGGCGGGCAGGCGGTCGCGCAGGCACAGGTGCGTGCACAGGCACAGGCACAGGCACAGGCGCGCGCGGATGCGCACGCGCAGCCCGGCAAACAGCCGGAGCGGATTTCGTGAGTGCGGTGCCGGCGGTGCGACCGGTGGCGGCACCCGCGCTCGAGCGCAGCCGCCTTGCCCAGCGCCTGCGCCGGGTGCTGCGCGGCCAGGTGCTGTTCGACGCCGCCTCGCGCGGACGCTACGCGACCGACGCTTCCATCTACCAGGTGCAGCCGGTGGGCGTGGTGGTACCGGCCGACGAGGCCGATGCGCTCGCCGCGATCGACCTTGCCCGCGAGACCGGCACCGCCATCCTGCCCCGCGGTGCCGGCACCAGCCAGTGCGGCCAGACCGTGGGCGAGGCCCTGGTCATCGACACCAGCCCGCGACTGAACCAGATCATCGCCTTCGACAAGGCGGCCGCCACGGTCGAGGTCCAGCCCGGGGTGGTGCTCGACCAGCTCAACGCCTTCCTCAAGCCGCACGGGCTGTGGTTTCCGGTCGATGTCTCCACCTCGGCCCAGGCCACGCTGGGCGGCATGGCCGGCAACAATTCCTGCGGCTCGCGCTCGATCGCCTACGGCAACATGGTCCACAACGTGCTGGGGATCGATGCGGTGCTGGCCGACGGCACGCAGGAGTACTTCGGGCCCTTCGGCGCCGATGCCGCGCGGCCGATGCGCTCGGCGCGCACCGCGTCGCTGGTCTCCTCGCTCTTCGAGCTGGGTGCCCGGGAACGCGACGAGATCGAGCGCCAGTGGCCCACCGTGATGCGCCGCGTGGGCGGCTACAACCTCGATGTCTTCCATCCGCGTTCGGAGCGGCCCTACACCCCTGACGGCTCGGTCAATCTCGCCCACCTGCTGGTCGGATCCGAGGGCACGCTCGCCTGGTTCCGTCGCCTGCACCTGAAGCTCGCGCCGCTGCCCGTGCACAAGGTGCTGGGGGTGGTCAACTTCCCGAGCTTCCACCAGGCGATGGACAGCGCGCAGCACCTGGTGACGCTGGGTCCGGTGGCCGTTGAATTGGTGGATCGCACCATGATCGAACTGGCCCGCGCCAATCCGGTGTTCCGGCCGGTGATCGAGACCGCGCTGATCGGCCGGCCCGAGGCGATCCTGCTGGTGGAATTCGCGGGCGAGGATCGGGCCGCGCTGCTGCGTCGCCTGGCGCAGCTTGAAGAGATGATGGCCGATCTCGGCCTGCCCCGCTCGGTGGTGGCCATGCCCGAGGACAAGCCGCAGAAGGCGCTCTGGGAGGTCCGCAAGGCCGGCCTGAACATCATGATGTCGCTGCGCGGCGACGGCAAACCGGTGAGCTTCATCGAAGACTGCGCAGTGCCGCTCGAGCACCTGGCCGAGTACACCGCGCGCCTGACCGAGGTCTTCGCCCGCCACGGCACCCGCGGCACCTGGTATGCCCATGCCTCGGTGGGCACGCTGCATGTGCGGCCGATCCTCGACATGCGGGCGGGCGACGCCCGCAAGATGCGCGCGATCGCCGAGGAGGCCGCGGCGCTGGTGCGCCGCTACAAGGGCGCGTTCTCTGGTGAGCACGGCGACGGCCTGGTGCGCAGCGAGTGGGTTGCCTGGCAGTTCGGCCCGCGCCTCACCCGAGCCTTCGAAGACCTCAAGGATCTCTTCGACCCGCAGGGGCTGATGAACCCCGGCAAGATCGTGCGTGCCACCCGCATGGACGAGGAGCGGCTGTTCCGCTTCCCGCCCGGCTACCAGGCCCGGCCGCTGACCACCGCGCTCGACTGGTCGGCCTGGAATGTGAAGGCCGATCCGGTCACCGAGCAGGTCGGCGAGCCCGGCAGCGGCGGCGACCCCAGCGGCGGCTTCGCCAAGGCGGTCGAGATGTGCAACAACAACGGCCACTGCCGCAAGTTCGATGCCGGCACCATGTGCCCGAGCTGGCGGGTCACCCGCGACGAGCGCCACGGCGTTCGCGGCCGCGCCAATACCCTGCGGCTGGCGCTGTCCGGGCAGCTCGGCCCCGACGCGCTCACCTCGCCGGCGATGCGCGAGACCCTGAGCCTGTGCGTGAGCTGCAAGGGCTGCCGGCGCGACTGCCCCACCGGCGTCGACATGGCCCGCATGAAGATCGAGTTCCTGCACCACTGGCAGCAGCGCCACGGCCTGAGCCTGCGCGAGCGTCTGGTGGCCTTCCTGCCGCGCTACGCGCCGATGGCCGCGCGCTTCGCGCCGCTGCTCAACCTGCGCAACCG
>NZ_CEXFHW010000152.1:0-10142 GCF_982640115.1 Quisquiliibacterium sp.
TGGCCCAGGCCCGCGAGGCCGCAGCCGCAGCCTCCGGCGCCACCGCGCGCGAGCGCATGCACCTGGCCGCGCTGCAGGCCTGGGTCGATGGCCACCTCGAGCGCGCGCTTGCGCTGTGGGACCAGATCTCGCGCGAGCATCCCACCGACCTGCTCGCCTTCCGGCTGGCGCACTTTCATCTCTTCTGGCTCGGCCGGCCGCAGGCCATGCTGGCCTCGGTGGAGCAGGCCCGGCCGCACTGGCACGAGGGCCTGGCCGGCTGGGGCTCGATGCTCGCCTGCCACTGCTTCGCGCTCGAGGAGTGCGGCCGGCTCGACCAGGCCGAGCCGCTCGGCCGCGCCGCGGTGGCGATCGATCCGCAGGACATCTGGGGCACCCATGCGGTGGCCCATGTGCTCGAGATGCAGGGCCGCCACACCGAGGGCCTCGCCTGGCTCACGCAGCAGTCCGGTCACTGGGCCGAGGGCAACAATCTCGTGCACCACCTCTGGTGGCATGCCGCGCTCATGCACCTCGGTGAAGGCGACACGCAGACGGCGCTGTCGCTCTACGACACGCGTTTTCGCAACCTGTCAGCGCCGCTCACCCAGGCTCAGCCCGATCTCTACATCGACCTGCAGAACGCCATCTCCATGCTCTACCGGCTCGAGCATCTCGGCGTGCCGGCGGGCCCGCGCTGGCGCGAACTGGCCGACCACGCCCAGGCCCGGGTCGGCGACTGCCTGTCGGCCTTCAGCCTGCCGCACTACATGCTCGCGCTGCTGGCCGATGGCCGCGATGCCGCTGCGCAGCAGCTGCTCGCCGGCATGCACGGTTTCGGCCAGGGCAGCGACGACCAGGCCGAGGTGGTGCGCGAGGTGGCGCTGCCGCTGTGCGCTGCCATGCGCGAGGCTGCGGGCGGCGACATGGCCGGCGCGCTCGGCCGGCTGGGCCCGGTGCTGCCGCGCCTGCCCGAGCTCGGCGGCAGCCACGCGCAGCAGGAACTGCTCACCCTGTTCTGCTGGCGCACCGCGCGCGCAGCTGGCGCCTCGGCCGAGGCCGACCGCCAGCGCGAGGCGGCCGGCCGCCACTTCATCGGCGGCTGGCGTGCCCGCGCGGTGTTCCGGGTGCACTGAGCGGCTGCGTTGCCCAACCCGTCGCGTCAGGTCTTTCGTCCATGAAGATCTTCCACACCGAGCGCCACGCCGGCCACGACCCGCAGTTCTTCCTGGTGCGCGGCCGGCCCACGGCCGCCGCCGAACAGCCCGAGCGCGCCCGCATCCTGCTCGCCGCGGCGCGGGCCGGCGGGCATGACATCGCCGAGGCGCCCGACCAGGGCCTGGGCCCGATCGCCGATGTGCACACCCCCGAGTACCTCGACTTCCTGCAGGTGGCCTGGGCGCAATGGCAGGCCTTGCCGGGGGCGAGCGCCGAGGTGATCCCCAATGTGCATCCCGGCCGCGCCGGCGGCCACTATCCCACCGGCATCGTCGGTCGCACGGGCTGGCACACCACCGACACCGGCTCGCCCATCGGCCCTGCCACCTGGGAGGCGGCGTATCACGCCGCGCAGGTGGCGGTGGCCGCGGCCGATCATGTGCTGGCCACGGGTAGCACCGCCTATGCGCTGTGCCGTCCGCCCGGCCACCATGCCTTCGCCGACACCGCCGGCGGCTTCTGCTTCCTGAACAACACCGCCATCGCGGCGCGGCGCCTGCGCGCCCGCCACGGCCGCGTGGCGGTGCTTGATATCGATGTCCACCACGGCAACGGCACGCAGGGCATCTTCTATGCCGATCGCGATGTGCTCACCGTGTCGCTGCACACCGACCCCCACGGCTTCTATCCCTACTTCTGGGGTCATGCCCATGAGCGCGGCCAGGGGGCGGGCGAGGGCTTCAACCTGAACCTGCCGCTGCCCGGAGGCAGCGGTGACGCGCCCTGGCTGGCCGCGGGCCGGGTGGCCCTCGAGCGCATCGGCCGCTTCGCGCCTGGCGCGCTGGTGGTAGCGCTGGGGCTCGATGCCGCCGAGAGCGATCCGCTGCAGGGGTTGCGCATCACCACCGAGGGTTTCCGCCGGATGGCCGCGGCCATTGCCGGCCTGGGCCTGCCCACCGTGCTGGTGCAGGAAGGCGGCTATCTCGGGCCCGAGCTCGGCATCAACCTCGCGGCCTTCCTCGCGGCCTTCGAATCCGCGCATTCCCCACGAAAGGGCTGAGCATGGGCTTCTCCGATCGCATGGCGGTGGTCACCGGTGCGGGTTCGGGCATCGGCCGCGCGGTGGCGCAGGCGCTGGCCGGGCGCGGCGCGGCGGTGGCGGCGCTCGACATCGATGCCGCCGCCGCGGTCGAGACCGCGGGCCTCATCACCGCCGCAGGCGGGCGCGCCCTCGGCCTGGCTTGCGATGTCTCGCGCGAAGACGATGTCGACCGCGCGATCGGCGCGGCGGTGGCCGGCCTGGGCCCGCTGCACATCCTGGTGAACAACGCCGGCATCCTCGATGGCTACTTCGATGTCCACGAGATCGACCCCGCAGTGTGGCGCAAGGTGCTCGATGTCGATCTCACCGGGGTGTTCCTGTGCTGCCGTCGCGGCCTGCGCGAGATGCTGCCCGCCGGCCGCGGCCGCATCATCAACATGGCCTCGGTGGCCGGCCTGAACGGCACCGGCGGTGGCGCGGCCTACATCTCGGCCAAGCACGCGGTGATCGGGCTCACGAAGCAGATGGCGGTGGTCTACGGCAACCGGGGCATCACCGTGAACGCGGTCTGCCCCGGGGTGATCCCCACCGGGCTGCGGCGCAATTCGCAGGGCCAGCTCGGCCCCGGTGTGCCCGACATCAGCGGCCGCGGCGTGGCGGTATCGGAGGACCAGGTGCGGGCGCTGGTGCCCGCGGGCGTGCGCGGCAGCGTCACCGATGTGGCCGCCGCGGTGTGCTACCTGGCCGGCGACGAGGCCGGCTATGTCAACGGCCACAGCCTGGTGGTCGACGGGGGCTGGCGGGCGCGCTGAGGCGCCCCCACCGAGGCGCCCCCGCCAAGGCCCGGCTTCCGAGGCGCGGGCGCTGCTGGCGCGCCGCGGGCGCCGTGGCGCTGGTCCGCTCAGACGATGCGGCTCTTCTTGTCGCCCCAGTACGCGTCGCGCAGGCCCTTCTTGTAGAGCTTGCCAGTGGGCAGCCGCGGCAGCGCGTCCATGAAGTCGATGGAGCGTGGCACCTTCTGCCGCGAGAGGTGGGCGCTGCAGAAGGCGATGAGTTCCTGGGCGAGCTCGGGCCCGGCGCTCTGGCCGGGCATCGGCTGGATCACCGCCTTGACCTCTTCGCCGAGGTCTTCGTTGGGCACGCCGAACACCGCCGCATCGGCCACCTTGGGGTGGGTGATCAGCAGGTTCTCGCACTCCTGCGGATAGATGTTCACGCCCCCCGAGATGATCATGAAGGTGGAGCGGTCGGTGAGGTAGAGGAAGCCGTCGTCATCGACATAACCGACATCGCCCACGGTGCTCATGCTGCCGTCGCTCGAGCGCGACTCGGCGGTGCGGGCCGCGTCGTTGAAGTATTCGAAGGGCGTGGCGGTCTTGAACCAGATCTCGCCGGGCACGCCCTTCGCGCAGGGCTTGCCGTCCTCGTCGAGGATGTGCAGATCGCCGAGCAGCACGCGGCCCACGCTGCCGCGGTGGGCCAGCCACTCGGGCGTGTCGCAGGCGGTGAAGCCCAGGCCTTCGGTGGCGCCGTAGTACTCGTGAATGATCGGGCCCCACCATTCGATCATCTGCTCCTTGACCTGCACCGGGCAGGGCGCGGCCGCGTGCACCGCGATCTCCAGCGAGGAGAGGTCGTAGCGGCTGCGCACCTCGGCCGGCAGCTTGAGCATGCGGCTGAACATGGTGGGCACGAGCTGCGTGTGCGTCACCCGGTAGCGCGGCACCAGCGCGAGGTACTGCTCCGGATCGAAGTGTTCCATGATGACCACGGTGCCGCCGTTGCGGATGGTGAGCGAGACCGCGGCCTGCGGCGCCGAGTGGTAGAGCGGCGCGGGCGACAGGTAGATCATGTCGGCGCGGTAGCGCCAGAGCTTGTTCAGGAAGTGGAAGAGCGGCAGCGGCTCGCTCGGCGGGTTGTCGGGCAGCGGCCGCACGATGCCCTTGGGCCGGCCGGTGGTGCCCGAGGAGTACAGCATGGGCGTGCCCAGGCGCTCGTCGGGAATCGGCGTGGCCGGGAAGGGCGCTACCGCCGCGGCATAGCTGTGAAACGGCGCGGCATCATCGCCATCGACGATCAGCG
This sequence comes from Quisquiliibacterium sp., assembly GCF_982640115.1. Lineage (NCBI taxonomy): Bacteria > Pseudomonadati > Pseudomonadota > Betaproteobacteria > Burkholderiales > Burkholderiaceae > Quisquiliibacterium > Quisquiliibacterium sp. Next base: position 4,262 of record NZ_CEXFHW010000152.1, read on the forward strand.
CGAGCGTCACCTTCGGGCACTGCTTGAGCGCCTCGCGCGCGACCTCGCTGCGCGAGGCCGAGGTGATCAGCACCCGCGACTCGCTGTTGTTGAGGATGTAGGCCAGCTCGTCGGCCTTCAGGTAGGAGTTGACGCAGGTGTAGTACAGGCCCGCCCGCTCGCCGGCGGCGCAGGCCTCGAGATAACGGTTGTTGTTCTCCATGAAGATGGAGAAGTGGTCCAGGCGCTTGAGTCCGTGGGCGCGCAGCAGGTGCGCGAGCCGGTTGCTGCGGGCTTCCAGTTCCGCATAGCTGACCTGCTCGCCGGTGGCCGCCATGATGAAGGCGGGCCGATCGGGATGCGCCGTGGCGTGATGTCCTGCGTACATCGTGTAGTCTCCATGGGGGGTCTTCTGAGGGCCTCGCCGGGCCCGGCCGTGGGCCGTACTGTAAAGGGTTTGCCGCCGCCCACGAAGCCTGCGCCCGCGGCCCTCGCCCATGTCCCGATTCCCCGCCCTCGAGCATCCCGAGTTCCGCCGCTACTTCATCGGCCAGGCCATCGCGCTGATCGGCGGGTTCGCGCACAACGTGGGCATGGCCTGGCTGGCCTATCGGCTCACCGGCTCGGTGGCGCTGCTCGGGGTGGTCGGCTTCGCACAGCTTTCCCCGGCGCTGCTCGTCTCGCCGTTGGCCGGTCTGCTCGCCGACCGCTATCCGCGGCGCGCCATGCTGATCGGCCTGCTCGGGGCGGTCGCGCTCACCGGCCTGCTGCTGGCGGCGCTGACCGCGGCGGGCTGGATGAACCCTGCGCTGCTGGTGGTCTTCGCCTTCGTGCGTGGCTTGCTGTTCGCCATCGAGATCCCCATTCGCCATGCCTTCCTGGTCGATCTGATCGAAGACCGTGCGGTGCTGCCCAATGCGGTCGCGCTGCACTCCAGCGCCCTGAACACGGCCCGTTTCATCGGTCCGGCGATTGGCGGCGTGCTGATCGGCTGGGCGGGTGAGGCGGCCTGCTTCCTGCTGCATCCCTTCCTGCTGTGCGCCACGCTCTACCAGCTGGTGCGTATCCGCACCGTCAGCCGCGATGCGCCCAGACCCAAGGGCTCGTTCGGCCAGCAGTTCATCGAGGGCTGGCGTTGCGCCTTCGACGATCCGGTCATCGCACGCATGCTGATCGGGGTGTTCGCCCTGGGCTTCGGGGTGGGTCCCTACGCGCATCTGATGCCGGCGGCGGTGGCCGCGCTGCACGGCGCGCACCCCGAGCTGGTGGGGCTGTTCCTGTCGAGTGCCGGCGTGGGCGCGATGATCGCGGCGATCAGCCTGGCGGTGCGCCGCGGCAGCCGCAACCTGCAGATGATCGCGCTGGCTGGCAATCTGTCGGCAGCGATCGGGCTGGCGGTGTTCACCCGCACCGATCTGCTGGCCCTGGCGATGGGCGCCATGGTGCTGGTCGGCCTGGGCACCATCGCGCAGGCGGTATCGACCAATGTCACCATCCAGCAGCGGGTCGATGACGACAAGCGCGGCCGCGTGATGGCGATCTACACCGCCATGTTCATCGGGGCCACCCCGCTGGGCAGTCTGTTCTTCGGTCAGCTGGGCGCCTGGGTGGGCGCGCCGGATGCGTTGCTGGCCGGTGCAGTGCTCGGGCTTGCCGGCGCTGCGCTCACCGCCTGGCGCCAGCGCGCCTGAGCCGGGCCCGGGGGCCCCGCGGCTATCATGCGCGGCGTACCTCTGAAGGAGACACCTCATGACGATCCACCTGACCCGTCGCCGGCTCATGCATGGCGCCATCGCCACCACCGCGAGCACGCTGATCGCGCCGGTTGCGCGCGCCCAGTCCGCCGCCTTCCCTGGCCGCCCGGTGAAGCTGGTGGTGCCCTTTCCTGCGGGCGGGGCTACCGACCTCACCGCCCGCCTGCTCGCCGGCAAGCTCGCCGAGGCCTGGGGCCAGCAGGTCATCGTCGAGAACAAGCCCGGCGCCAGCGGGATGATCGGGGGCGAGCAGGTGGCGCGCGCGCCCGCCGATGGCCACACCCTGCTGGCCACCATCACCACCCACATCCAGAACCCGGCGCTGTTCGCGAAGATCCCGTATGACGCGCTGAAGGACTTCGAGCCGATTTCCCAGATCTGCCTTTCGTATCTGGTGCTGGCGGTCAAGCCGGATTTCCCGGCGCGAGACCTGCGCGAGTTCATCGCCGCGGTCAGGGCCGCGCCGGGGCGGCATACCTTCGGGTCCTTCGGCACCGGCTCCAGCTCGCACATCGTGGGCGAGCGCTTCGCGCGTCAGCAGGGCCTGGACATGACCCATGTGCCCTACAAGGGCGCCGCGCCGCTGGTCACCGACCTGCTCGGTGGGCAGGTGAGTTCCTCGTGGATCGATGTCAGCACCGCCACGCAGCACATCGCCGCCGGCAAGCTGCGGCCGATCGTGGTCACCGGCCCGCGTCGCGCGCCCATGCTGCCGGCCGTGCCCACGCTGGGCGAGCTCGGCTACCCCGGGTACGAGCCGCTGGGCTGGGTGGGGCTGTTCGCACCGGCCGGCACGCCGCGTCCGCTGATCGAGAAGATCTCGCGCGATGTCATGCGGGTGGTGAAGCTGCCCGAGGTGCAGGCCCGGCTGAACGAGCAGACCCTGGTGCCGGTGGGCGACTCGCCCGAGTCGTTCGCAGCCACGCTGCGTCAGGACATGGCGCTGTGGGCGAAGATCGTGGCCGATGCCGGCATCAAACCGCAGTGAGCGGCCGGTCATGACCGCCACGCCCAACCCCGCCGCCGCCCTGCAGGCCTCGCACCGTCTGTGCGAGCAGCGCTGGTTCGAGGACTTCCGCCTCGGCGAGCGCTTTCCCATGCCCTCGCGGACCATGACCGATGCCTTGTTCGCCGCCTTCCAGCTGGCCAGCGGCGACAACCATCCCATCCACTACGACCGCGAGTTCTGCCGTGGCCACGGCATGCCCGACCTGCTTGCCCACGGCTTTCAGGTGGTGATCCAGACCGCGGCGGGCGCCGGGCTGTTCCCGCATCTGGTGGAGGATTCGCTCAAGGCGTTCATCGAGCAGAGCAGCCGCTTCCTGGCGCCGGTGCATGTGGGCGACACGCTCTACAGCGCCATCGAGGTGGCCGAGCTGTTGCCCGGCCGTACCACCGGCGTGATCGTGATGCGCTCCACCGTGCACAACCAGCACGGGGTGCTGGTGATGGACGGCATGCAGAAGTACCTGCTGCGACGGCGTCAGGCTGCCGGGGCCGCGGGCCCGGACTGATCGCGCAGCGGGCAGGGGCGCCCCGCCGATCGCCTGGCCGGGGGGGCCGCGCCACTCTGCCGGTCGCCTGGCCGGGAGGTCCCCGCCACCCTGCCGATCGCCCCGCTCAGGGAATCAGCGCCACCCGTCCGATCACCTCGCGCGAGGCGATCGCGGCCAGGGCCTCCTGGAAGCCGCCCATCGGCCAGGTGCGCCAGGTGCGCGGCCGCAGCCGGCCCTGCGCGCACCACTCGAGCATCTCGCGAAAGGCTTCCCGCACCCGCGCCTCGGTGCCCGGCGGCGGCAGGGCTCGCGCCCAGCCCACGTAGTAGCCCCAGTACAGGCCGATCACGCTCACATTCTTGACCAGCAGCAGGTTGGCCGGGATCTGCGGGATGCCGCCGCCGGCAAAGCCCATCGGGATCAGCCGTCCCTCGGGGGCGATGCAGCGCAGCGACTCGTCGAACACCGCGCCCCCCACTGGGTCGTAGACCACATCGGCGCCGCGCCCGCCGGTGGCCTGCAGCACCGCGTCGCGAAAGCCGCCCGCCCGGTAGTCGATCAGCACCTCGGCGCCATGCGCCTGCGCGACCGCGAGCCTGGCGGGCGAGCCGGCGGTGGCGATCACCCGCGCGCCCAGGCAGCGCGCGATCTCGACCGCAGCCAGACCGCTGCCGCCAGCCGCCGCATGCACCAGCACGGTCTCGCCGGGCTGCACCGCGGCGCGCCACTTCAGCGCCGCATAGGCGGTGGCGTAGATGGTGGGGAAGTGCGCCGCGGCCAGGAAGTCCACCGCGTCGGGCAGGCGCCACACGGTGGCTTCAGGCACCACCACCTCTTCGGCCCAGCCGCCCGAGCGCGTGCCTGCGGCCACCCGGTCACCGGGCGCCACGGCGGTCACGCCGCTGCCGCAGGCCAGCACCGTGCCGGCCACCTCGGTGCCCGGCACGAAGGGCAGCGCCGGCGTGTTCTGATGCTTGCCGGCGAGCACCAGGCCATTGGCGAAGCTCACGCCGATCACGCGCACACCCACCCGCACACAGCCCGCGGCGAGCGGCGGCGAGGCGATGTCCTCGATGGAAACGGCGCCGGGCCCGTCGTGGGCCCGGCAGACCACCGCGCGCATCAGCGGTGCGGGTCAGTGCGCCCGGATCAGAGCTTGGTGTTCGCCTTGTAGGTGTCGTACGAACCTTCGGCCACCCGGAACCACTGGGTGAGCTCGCCGGTGTACTTCCAGTACGAGTTGAACATGGTCTTGAACTCGGGGAACTTGTCCGACCAGTCCTTGTACTGCTCCAGCGAGGCCTTGTGGCAGGCCTCCATCACCGCGCGCGGGAAGGCGCGCAGCTGGCTGCCGCCGGCCACCAGCTTGCGCAGCGCGGGCGGGTTGAGGTGGTCGTACTTGGCCATGGTCCACGCGTTGCACTCGCCGCAGGCTGCCATGTAGGCCGCCTGATACTCCTTGGGCAACGCCTCCCAGGCCTTGGTGGCGACGATCATGTGGCCCATGGAGTTGGGCTCCCACCAGCCCGGCGCGTAGTAGAACTTGGCCACCTTGTTGAAGCCGAGCTTCTCGTCGTCGAACGGGCCGATCCATTCGGCGGCGTCGATCGCGCCCTTCTCGAGGGAGGGGTAGATGTCGCCCGCGGCGATCTGCTGCGGCACCACGCCCAGGCGGGAAAGCACCGCGCCGGCCACGCCACCCACCCGGAACTTCAGGCCCTTGAGGTCCTCGATGGTCTTGATCTCCTTGCGGAACCAGCCGCCCATCTGGGTGCCGGTGTTGCCGTAGGCGATGGCCACGCAGTTGTAGGGCTTGAGGAACTCGTTGAACATCTGCTCGCCGCCGCCGTGGTACCACCAGGCGTTCTGCTGACGCTGGTTGGGGCCGAAGGGCAGGCAGGTGCCGAAGGCCATGGCCGGGTTCTTGCCGAAGTAGTAGTACATGGCGGTCTGGCCCGCCTCGACGGTGCCGGCCTGCACCGCGTCGAGCACCTGCAGCCCGGGCACGATCTCGCCCGAGGCGAAGTTGGTGATCTTGAAGCGTCCGCCGGTGAGCTCACCCACCCGCTTGGACACGAACTCGGCCGCGCCCCAGAGGGTGTCGAGGCTCTTGGGGAAGCTGGAGGCCATCCGCCAGCGCACCTCGGGAAGGGTCTGGGCGATGGCTGGCGCCGTGCCGGTGGCAAGAATGGCGGCCATACCGCCGTGGGTGACAAAGGCCCGACGCTGCATGCGTGTCTCCTGGATGTTTTCGGGGGTGATGGGGCTGAATGGGCGCGCAACGAAGCTGCCGCCGCCGCAACGCTGAGCCAAGCGCAGGCCGGCGTCAAGTCCCGGGCCTGCCCATGGTGGGGGTTCAGTCGCCGGCGCCGCGCCGGACTTCCTCCATGTCGAGCGCGCGGACCTGGCCGAGCAGGTCGGTGAGCGCACCCTTGGGCAGCGCGCCGGCCTGCTCGAACACCAGCACCTGCTCCCGGAAGATCATGAGCGTGGGGATCGAGCGGATCCCGAAGTGCCCGGCCAGCGCCTGCTCCTCGTCGGTGTTGACCTTGCGGAAGGCGATGTCGGTGTTCTCGGCGGCCACCTGCTCGAACACCGGCGCAAAGCCCATGCACGGCCCGCACCAGGGAGCCCAGAAGTCGACGACGACGA
>NZ_CEXFHW010000153.1:0-10033 GCF_982640115.1 Quisquiliibacterium sp.
GCACCGCCGGCCAGGAAGCCCCGCCGGTTGAGCGCGGTGGGAGGCAGCAGGCTCTCCAGTTGCGGATCTTCGAAGCGGCCGGTTGGGTCGAGCATGGATGGAGTCTCCTGGGGCGTTGGCGGGAAATGCGGCGTGGCAAGGATACCGCCCGGCCGCCGCGTCCTGTCGATCCTGCGCCATCGTCAGCGGGATCCGGGCGGCTCCTCGGTATCGATGAGCGTGAGGAAGCTGGCAATCAGCGGCACGCGCTGACGCTCTGCCAGACAGATCACATGGGAGTGGGTGAACAGGCCCGGGCCATGGATCGGCAACGCGACCAGTCGGGGATCAGCGACATGGGCGGTGTCGGCCACCACGCCCAGCCCCAGCCCCTGCGCGACCGCCTCGCGCACCGCCTCACGGCTGCCCATCTCAAGGGAACTGCGGATCTGCACCCCAGCCTGGCGCAAACCTTCCTCGAACACCTTCCGGGTGGTTGAGCCGTCCTCCCTGAGCACGAACTCCTGATCGCGCAGATCGTCGAGACCGATGCTCTGCAAGCGTGCAAGCGGATGCGCACGATGCGCGATGATCATCAGGCGTTGTCGTCGCAGCGGCACGCAGTGGATCCGGGAATCGTTCACTGCGTGAACCAGCACACCAAGATCGCCCCGGTAGTCGAGAATCCGTTCGACGATCTCGCGCGAGTCTCCGACGCTCACGGCCACGCTCACGGCCGGCCACCTCGCCCTGAAGCGACGCAGCAGCGGTGTGAGGTTGTAAGGCCCGACGGCACACAGCGTGAGCCTTCCCTGATGACGGTCTCGCGCACCCGCGAGCAGGGCTTGCGCGTCCTGCTCGGCACGGAAGATCCGGTTGGTGAGTTCGGCCAGTGATCGACCGAAGCTGGTCAGCTCCACGCGCCGCCCCCGGCGATGGAACAGCTCCACCCGGTACGCGTCCTCAAGACTGGCGATGTGCGCGGATACCGTGGGTTGCCGCAGGCCCAGCGCCCTGGCTGCCGCGGACATGGTGCCCAGCCGGGCGGTGGCATCGAAAGCACGCAGTTCACTCAGCGCCGAGCCAGCCATCGCGACTCTCGTCGTTCATAGAAGGAATCTATAGGCTGCTTGATCGACTTGACGGTTTCGTTAACGGAGCCGACATCTCGCCTGCCTAACCTCGGTCCCAGTCCACCAACCCGAGGCTCGCATGACCCGTCGTCGTCAGTTTCTGTCCACCCCTGTCCGACTCGGTGCCGCCGGTGCCGTGCTCGGCGTGCCAGCCATCCTGCGGGCGCAGCGCCGACCGCTGATCCGAATCGGCCTGGGCCCGCAGCAGCCGACCCAGTCGGACACCCGCCGGGTCTGGGAGCCGCTCTACCGGATGGTCTGCGATCAGGCAGGCGCGGACATGGAACTCACGGTGGCCAATGACTGGGCCGGCATCTCGGTGGCACTGGCCAGCGAGCAGATCGACATGGCCCAGATGGGTCCCTGGGGATATGTTCTCGCCCGTCAGAAGGGAGACGCCCAGGCGATTGCGATGCTCATGATCCAGGGGCGCCCGTACTACAAGGCCATCGTCGTGGCCCGACCCGGGCTGGAGATTCGGCGATTCCCGGAGGATGCCCGTGGCCTCTCGATGCAGATGCTCGATGTCGGCTCGACCTCGGGCTGGCTCGTGCCCACGCACTTCATGCGTTCCCGCGGCATCGATCCCAAGAGTCACTTCGGACGCTACGCCGAAGGAGCATCGGCGGCGGCGGCGCAGATGGCCACCGTCGGCGGGCAGGTCGATCTGGCCACCGGCTGGGATACCCACCGCAACACCATGATCCGCAACGGCCAGCTCAAGCCCGATGCCAACAAGGTGGTGTGGGAGTCCGAACCCCTGCCCAACGAGCCGGTGGTGGTTCGCCGCGGCTTCGATCCGGCGCTGGCCCGCCGTGTGCAGGAGGCGCTTGCCGCGGTGCCGGAGGCCCGCGCGAAGGAACTGATGCCCTGGCCGTACACCGGCTTTGTGCCGACCGGGCACGAGCCGTACCAGAAGCTCGAGACCATGGGCCGCGAGGTCGGCGTGCTCAAGGGTTGACAGTCATGTCCGCGATTGGCCATCCGATCACGCCCGGGTCGGGCGGATACCTCGAGCCAAGACTGGACTGGCGCTCCGCCCGTGTCCTCAGGCGGGTCGCGTTGTTCGTGGCCGTCACCGGATTCATCGCCATCTGTTGCTGGGTGGCGCGCGTGGATCCGGTCGCGCTCGTGCGGGGACTTCCCCGGATGGCGCAGTGGGCTTCCACTGCCTGGCCGCCAAACCTCCAGGAACTCGACGCGGTCGCGTATCGGGCCTTCGAGACGGTCGCGATCGCGACGGTGGGCACGCTGGTGGCGGCGCTGATCGCCGCGCCGATGTCGATGCTGATGGCCGGCAATGTCGGCCCCTGGCCGTGGCTGTCGGCGGCGTTGCGGTGGTTCGGCAACGCCTGCCGCGGCATCGACACGGTGGTGTTCGCGATCCTGTTCGTGGCAGCGGTGGGGCTCGGGCCGTTCGCCGGTGTCCTGGGGATGATCGTCCACTCGATCGGCGTCATCGCCAAGCTGAACAGCGAGGCGATCGAGACCCTGCCACGCGCGCCGCTCGAGGCGGCGGCGATGTCGGGCGCCGGGCCCGGCCGGATCATGGCCCACGCGGTGCTTCCCTCGGTGCTGCCTTCCCTGTCCTCGGTCTCTCTGTATGTGTGGGAGGCCAATGTGCGCACCTCGACCGTGCTGGGCATCGTGGGGGCCGGTGGCATCGGCATCGAGATCAAGGCGGCACTCGATCTGCTCGACTTCTCACGGCTGTTCACGCTGACCGCGGCGGTGCTGCTGATGGTGACGCTGATCGATCAGTGCAGCGCGTGGCTTCGCCGAAGGCTGGTCTGATGGACGCTGGCATCACCGAACCCGCGATCGCACTGCAAACGGCCTCGGTGCGCTACGGCGCGGCCACTGCGCTCGATGCCGTGTCCCTGGCGGTCCGCCCGGGCGAGTTCGTCGTGCTGCTCGGCCCGAGCGGGGCCGGCAAGTCGACCGTCTTTCGCTGTCTGAGCGGACTGGTGCGCCCCGGGTCTGGCGATGCATGCGTGCTTGGCCAGCGCGTCGATCGGCTTGGCCCCCGGGCGCTGCGCGAGATCCGCCGCGGCATCGGTCTGGTCTTTCAGCAGCACAATCTGATCGGCCGCCTGCGCGCGATCGACAATGTCCTCACCGGCTGCCTGGCCGACGCACCTTTCTGGCGGGTGCTGGCACGCCGGTTCGCGCGCGAGGATCGGCAACTCGCCCTGGCCTGCCTGGACCGGGTCGGGCTGCTCGAGAAGGCCTGGCAGCGCGCCGACTCGCTCTCCGGCGGGCAGCAGCAGCGCGTGGCGATCGCCCGGGTGCTCGCCCAGCGCGGTCGCGTGCTGCTGGCCGATGAGCCGGTGGCCAGTCTCGATCCCGAGTCGGCACGACAGGTGCTCGCACTGCTTGCGTCAGTCGCGCGTCAGGAGGGCATGGCCGTGCTGTGCAGCCTCCACCAGGTCGGCCTGGCGCGCGAGTTCGCCGACCGGCTGATCGGTCTGCGCCAGGGCAGGGTGGTCTTCGATCTGCCCGCCGGGGATCTTCGCGAAGCGGACGAGGCGACGCTGTACCTGCGGCCCTCTGCGGACGAGCAGACGCATCCCCTGTCCGTTCGCCTCGCGCCTGTGTCCGACCAACTCTCACCCACCTGATTGCCATGGCCAGTCTCAGCCTTCGTCACATCAGCAAGCGCTACGGGGCCACCCAGGTGCTCGATGGCATCGACCTCGACATCCGCGACGGGGAATTCCTGACACTGGTCGGACCGTCGGGATGCGGCAAGAGCACGCTGCTGCGGATCATCGCAGGCCTGGATCATGCCGACGCCGGGGAGGTCTGCATCGACGGTCTTGCCGTGGACGCACTCGCCCCCAAGGCCCGCGATGTGGCGATGGTGTTCCAGAGCTATGCCCTGTACCCCTACATGAGCGTGGCGCAGAACATGGCTCTGCCGCTGACGATGCGGCGCCTGTCGGCCTGGCAGCGCCTGCCCGTGCTGGGACGCGGGGTGTCGGGTTCGGCCAGAGCCCGCCGGCAGATCGACGCCGAGGTGGCGGAGGTGGCCGGCGCGCTTGGCCTGAGCGGTCTGCTGGCGCGGCGGCCCGCGCAGCTTTCCGGCGGGCAACGCCAGCGTGTCGCGCTGGGCAGGGCGATGGTGCGGCATCCAAAGGTCTTCCTGATGGACGAGCCGTTGTCCAATCTCGATGCCAAGCTGCGCGTGGAGACCCGGGCCGAGATCGCCGACCTGCATCGCCGGCTGGCGACCACCTTCGTCTATGTCACCCACGATCAGGTCGAGGCGATGACCATGTCCGACCGGGTGGCCCTGATGATGGACGGGCGTCTCCTGCAGCTTGCTCCGCCGCAGGAGATCTATGACGATCCGCTCGATCTGCGGGTGGCCGAGTTCATCGGCACGCCGCGGATCAACACGCTGGCTGCGGTCGTCATGGCTCGAGGGCTGCGCGTTGCGGGTATCGACTGGCCGGTGAGTGTGGGTGCGCAATCGGGTGAGGGCTGCACTGCGGCGGTCCGTGCCGAACACTGGCGGCTCGGGCCGGTCAGCAGCCCCGATGACTGCGGCCTGCGTGGGAGGATCCGCCATCTCGAGGCGCTTGGCGGCGAGACCCTCGTTCATGTCGACATTGCCGACCAGGCGCGCCCGGTGGTGGCCCGGGTCGAACCGCAACGGGCACGCGGGCTGACGATCGGCGAATCGATCGACCTGTGCGCGTCTGCCTCTTTCGTCCTCGTGTTCGACCTCGCCGGACGACGGGTACGGCCGAGCACGGCGGCGCCGCGCGCCCAGGCGGGGTTTGCCCATGCCTGAGATGGCTGTCGCTGCGCCCGCTGTGACCGCATCGGCGCGATCGAGGCAGGCCGTGGGCCGCGCCGAGGCCATGGCGGCCTGGCTGCTCGCCGGGCCTGCGGTGGTGCTGATGTGGCTGATGCTGCTCGGTCCGGCGGTGGTGGTGGTGGGGCTTTCGCTGACCGACTGGACCTTCGGCTCGCCCGACATCGGCTTTGCCGGCTTCGCCAACTACCGGGAACTCTGGGATGACCGGGTGTTCTGGATCAGCCTGCGCAACACGCTGGCATATGTTGCCTTCACGGTGCCGGCATCGGTGTTCCTCGGGCTGGGCGTGGCCCTGCTGATCGAGGCTGGCGAGAGCCTCAAGGGGCTGTACCGGACGCTCTTCTTCCTGCCGGTCACCTCCACGTTGCTGGCGATGGCGCTGGTCTTCCAGTTTGCACTGCATCCCACGGCCGGACTGATCAACCAGGCGCTGGCCGCCGTGGGCATCACCGGCCCCGACTGGCTGAAGAACCCGGATACCGCCCTGTATGCCCTTGGCCTGATCGGCATCTGGCAGGCGGTGGGTCTCAACATGGTGCTGTTTCTTGCCGGCCTGAAGGCCATTCCGGGTGATCTCTACGACGCTGCCTCGGTCGATGGCGTGGATTCCGCCTGGGAGCGGTTCCGCCGGGTCACCTGGCCGATGCTCGGCCCCTCGCTCGTCTTCGTCGTGACCATCACCGCGATCCGCTCCTTCCAGGTGTTCGACACCGTGGCGGTGCTGACCGAGGGCGGACCGAACAAGGCTACCTCGGTGCTGCTCTACCAGATGTACCAGGAAGGCTTTTCCTTTCTGCGTTCGGCCTACGCGGCCGCGCTCACCTGCGTCTTCCTGGCCTTTGTCCTGCTGCTTACCTGGGCGCAGACCCGCCTGCTCGACCGGCGCCGCGACGGGAGCTGACATGATGTCTGTCCGAAAGCGCTCACTGCCCTTCCAGTGGCTGCGCCATGCCCTGCTGTTGACGGGGGCCTTCCTGATGGTGGCGCCCTTCGTGCTGATGGTCGCCATCAGCCTGAAGTCGCCGGGCGAGATCTTCGCGCCGGAATTCCGGCTGCTGCCTGAGCACTGGCACGCCGTCGAGAACTACCGGATGGCCTTCAGCCGGCAACCACTGGGGCGGTTTCTGCTCAATGGCCTGTTCGTGACCGCCTGCATCTTCGCGGCGCAGGCGCTGTTCGCGCTGCCGTGCGCGTACGCGCTCGCAAAGCTGCGCTGGCGAGGCCGTGAAGCCAGCTTCCTGTTCGTGCTGCTCGCCCTGCTCGTGCCGCCACAGGTGCCGGCGATCCCGCTTTACATCGGGCTGTGGAAACTCGGTCTGCTCGACAGCTACGCCGCGCTCATCCTGCCCTCGACGATCTCGGTGTTCGGCATCTTCCTGATGCGCCAGTTCTTCCAGACCGTGCCCGATGACCTGATCAGCGCAGCCCGGCTTGATGGTCTGGGCGAATTCGCGATCGTGTGGCGAATCATGCTGCCCACCGCGCTGCCGGCACTGGTCGCCTTCGGTCTGCTGTCGCTGGTCTGGAACTGGAACGACTTCTTCTGGCCGCTGCTCGTCATCCAGACCGACACACTGGCCACCCCGCCGCTGGGGGTGGTGTTCTTCAGCAACGCCGAAGCCGGCACCAATTACGGGCCGCTGATGGCGGCCGCCACCGTGATCACCGCGCCGCTGGTGATCGCCTTCCTGATCGCGCAGCGATGGTTCATCGACGGCGTGACCATGACCGCCGTGAAATGACTTCCCACCCTGAAACGGAGCCTGCTTCCATGAAGAACCCTGACCGTCGTCGATTCACCGCGCTGGGCGCCGCCTCGGCCGGCGCGCTGGCCATGCCCGCGATCATCCGAGCCCAGGGCGCGCCGGTGGAGCTCACGGTGGCGTACTCGATCCCGGTTCTGTTCAAGGACCTGATGGAGTCGATCGCCAGGGAATTCATGGCGCGCAACCCGCAGGTGAAGATCAGCCTGCGTGCGCCCGAGGAGGATTACGAGCGGATCATGCAGCGCAACCTGCGCGACGCGATCACCAACACCCTGCCCGATGTCGCCTTCCACGGACTGAACCGGCAACGCACGCTCGCCGAGAGGAACATTCCGGTCAACCTCAAGCCGTTCATGGATGCCGACCCGCAGACCCGCGAGCTGGGCTTTTCCCCTTCGTTGCTGTCGCTTGGTCAGGTGGGCGGGACGCAGACCGGCATCGGCTTCTCGCTGTCGACCCCCATCCTCTACTACAACGCGCAGCTGGTGAAGGAAGCTGGCGGAAACCCCGAGAAGCTGCCCGCGACCTGGGAGGAGGTCGACAAGCTCGTCGCGGCCATTCACGACGCCGGCCGCAACCGCACCGGCCTGTTCTTCGACTGGACGATCACCGGCAACTGGTCCTGGCAGGGCCTGGTCTTCAGTCACGGCGGCAGCATGATGAGTGCGGATGAATCGAAGGTGAGCTTTGGCGAGGCGCCAGGCCAGGCCGCCATGCGCGCACTGCGTCGCATGGTCGAGGATGGCCGTATGCCCGACATCCAGCCCGCAACCATGTTCCAGGACTTCTTTGCCGGGCGCATGGGCATTGCAATGCAGTCCACCGCCCAGCTTGGCCGCTTCAACCGCGAGATCGGCGGACGCTTCCCGCTGGTGTGCGGCCGCTATCCGCTTTCGGCCCCGGGCGCGCGCCTGCCCGCCGGCGGCAATGTGGCCATGATGTTCACCAAGGATGCTGCCCGGCAGAAGGCGGCCTGGGATTTCATCAAGTTCGCGTGCGGTCCGGTCGGCGCCACGATGATGGTCAAGGCCACCGGCTATATGCCGGCCACAACCATTCCTGCCCAGCGCAAGGACATGCTGGCCGACTTCTACGCCCAGAACCCCAACCACCAGATCTCGATCCGCCAGCAGGACGTGATCACCGGCTGGTATGCCTTCCCCGGCCAGAACGCGCTGCGCATCACCGATGTGATCAACGATCATCTGCAGACCGTGGTGAGCCGCAAGGCGCCGGCCGACGCGGTGCTCGCGAAGATGGTGGGTGATGTCCAGGCACTGCTGCCGCGCAAGGGTTGAACCATGTTCAAGCACATCCACCTGACAGACACCCATCTGGTCGAGGCGGGTCGGGCACTCTATGGCATCGACCCGGCATGGCGCCTGCGGCAGGCGATCGACAGCATCAATCGCGAGCATCCCGATGCCGGCTTCGCCATCATCACCGGTGATCTGGCTCATTGGGGTGAGCCTGCCGCCTATCAGGCGCTGCGCGAGGAGCTGGCGGCGCTGACCATCCCGGTGCGGCTGCTCATCGGCAACCATGACGACCGAAGCCACTTCGTCAATGCCTTCCCCGAGGTGCCGACCATCGAGGGCGGCTATGTGCAGTACGCCTTCAATGACGGTGCGATGCGCCATGTGGTACTCGACAGCAACGAGCCCGGAGTCTCCTGGGGCGTGTTCTGCGAGACGCGGGCGCGCTGGCTGGCCGATGAGCTGGCTGCGAGTGGCTCCCAGCCGGTGAACCTCTACATTCACCATCCGCCGTTTCCGGTGGGCATCGGTGCCATGGACCGCATCAGCCTTCGCGAACCCGGACCCCTGCGGGAAGCGATCACGCCGCATCTTCGACGGATCCGCCATCTGTTCTTCGGCCATCTTCACAGACCGATGGCAGGGAGCTGGCTGGGCGTGCCTTTCTCCACTGTGCGCGGCACGAACCATCAGGTCGCGCTGTCGCTGACGCAGACCGACCGCGTACCGGGCAGCCTGGAGCCGCCGCAATATGCGGTCGTGCTGGCCGGGCTCGAGAGCAGCGTCGTGCATCTGCATGACTTTGCCGATGCCTCGCCGCGATTCCCGCTGTGAACGCAGCAGAGCTGTTCTGGCAGCGGCAGGCGCTGGTGTTCGACCTCGACGGGACACTGGTTCACACCCTGCCGGATCTGACTGACGCGCTCAATCAGGCCTTGGCCGGCGAAGGGTCAGGGCGGGTCGGCGAGGATCTCGTTCGAAGCTCTCTCCACGGGGGACTCGAGGGCAGCGTCGACGCCGCCATCGACCACCTCGGGCTTGCGCCGGCTTGTCGGGCACGGTTGATCGATCGCTATGCCGCCTGCTATGAGCACTCTCTGGCGGTTCGGTCGGCACCGTATCCCGGCGTGCGACCGGTCCTGGATCGGCTTCGCGATCGGGGAGTTCGGCTTGCGGTCTGCACCAACAAGCTCGAGGCCCAGGCGGTGCGTCTGCTCGCAGCGTTTGACCTGCTTGCCTCGTTTGAACTGGTTGTGGGTGCCGATACCTGTGTCGAGCGCAAGCCCTCGCCCGTACCCTTGCTCCACGCCATCTCGGCCCTGCGAGCCGAGGCCCATGAGTCCTTGCTGATCGGTGACAGCGCGGTGGATGCGGCTTGCGCCTTCGGAGCCGAGGTATCCTGCCTTCTCTTCACCGGTGGTTATGGGTTCAGAGGGCTGGGCACGAGTCCTGGTGTGCTGCCGTTCTCGTCATGGGGGGCGCTGCTGCGCGGCGAGCCGCCTGACCATGGCGCGGTATGATCCCTTCATGAGGGCCCTCCTGCTGCTCGCCTGACCCATGCTCGGGCGCTTGCGTCTGACCGTCGTGCTGCTGGCGCTCCTGCTGCCCTGGCACGGCGCGGCGCAGGCCTGGCTGGTGGCACTCGGGCCGGCGCATCATCATGCCTGGAACGACGCGGCCGTCGAGCAGGTCTGCTGTGCGCCGGCGCCGCTGACGCACCACCACGATCACAGCGCACGGCACCACCACGCTGACGATGATGATTCGGTCCTGCTCGACCACGAGCATGACGAGGAACTGACCGACACCCAGACAGCCGGCGCCGCTGCACAGCCGGCGCTGCCGGTCGGGCCTGCCGGGTGTCTGCCGCCCGGGGAGGTGGTGCAGTCGCCCGGCCTCATCCCGGTCTGGCGATCGGTCAGCCAGCAGCCGCCTCAGCGGCCACCCAGCGCCCTCCAGGCCTGAGCAGCCGGACAGCACGGTCTCGTCGGGGCTTGCCCGTCGATGACCCGCTGCCCGTCGATACCGTTCGCCCGCATCGCGCCGGCGCCGTGCGGCGCCGGCGCGACGGGC
>NZ_CEXFHW010000154.1:0-9826 GCF_982640115.1 Quisquiliibacterium sp.
CCTCGACCGCGGGCGAGCCTTGCGTCTCGGGCCTGGCCGGCGGATCGCGCACCAGGACGGCGTCGCAGGCCTCGCGCCACGCGCGCGAATAGTTGTCGGGTGTCGGCGGCAGGCCCTGGCGCATCAGGGTGGCGAGCGCCGCCCTGGCGATCTGGACGGTGACGCCGCCATCGCGCGGCCGCTTGCGCTGCCGATCTTCGGGTTTGATGAGCACGGTCATCCCAACTCCACGGCACCGTGCGGCGCGTTGCGTCCTGCCAGCGACTTCGACCCGGTCTCGCGCCGCGCCCGTGTCTCGGCCGCAGCGATGGCGGCCGGGATCTGGTCGGCGGGAACGGGCCGCGAAAAAAGATACCCTTGCATCGTCGCACAACCGAGCTCGCGCAGCGCCCGCAACTGCTCGACGGTCTCGACGCCCTCAGCCAGCAAGTGCACGCCGAGCGAGCGCCCGAGCGCGACGATCGCCCGGCACACGGCCTCGCCCTCGCGGGAGATGCCCAGCTGGCTGACGAAGGCTCGGTCGACCTTGAGCTTGGAGATCGGCAGACGGGTGAGGTAGGCGAGCGAGGAGTAACCGGTGCCGAAGTCGTCGATCGCGAGCTTGGCGCCGGCATCGATCAGCGCCTCGAGGCGCGGCAGCGTGCGCTCGAAGTCCTGGACCATGCAGGTCTCGGTGAGCTCGAGCTCGATGGCCCCGGGGCCCAGGCCGGCCAGGCTCAGGGCCTCTCGCGTGCTGGCGAGCAGGGAATCGCGCTCGAAGTGCTGGGTGGGCACGTTCACCGCCACGCAATCGAGGTCGATGCCCTGGGCGCGCCAGCCCGCGAGGGCGCGTGCCGCCTGACGCAGCACCATCTCGCCGATCGGGATGATCAGGCCCGATTCCTCGGCCAGGGGGATGAACTCGCCCGGCGCCACCAGCTTGCCGCCACGCCGCCACCGCACCAGCGCCTCGAGGCCCGTGACGCGGGCCTCGGGGGCGTAGACCCAGGGCTGATAGTGGACCTCGAATTCCTCGCGCTCGACCGCCTTGTGCAGGTCGCTGAGCATCTGGATGCGATGACGACCGCCGCGATCAAGGCCCGGCAGGTACCAGGCGAAGTCATTGCGGCCGCGTGCCTTGACCTCGCGGTTGGCACGATCGGCGCGCGACAGCAGGGACTCGGGCGTCTCGGCATGGCGCGGGTAGGCGGCAAGCCCGGCCGAACTGGTCATGAAGCAGTCGATGCCGTCGACCCGGCAGGCACGGCCGATCTCGCGCAGGACGCTCTGCACCAGGGCCTCGACCACATGCGGCCCGCCCAGGCCACCGATCATGAACGCGAATTCATCGCCCTGCAGGCGCGCCACGCAGGCTCCGCCATCGGCCGCCAGCGAGCCCGAACCCATCGCGCGCAGCCACTGCGCAACCGCCGATTCGACGCGGCGCGCCGCCTCGACGATCAGCTCGTCGCCCGCGGCATGGCCGAGGGTCTCGTTGAACTGGGTGAAGCGGTCGAGGTTGAAGAGCGCGACATGCACCTCGGTAGACGAGGCGGCCGCCTGCTCGATGGACAGACCCAGCCGGCGCAGGAACTCGGCGCGATTGGGCAGGCCGGTGAGGCTGTCGCGGGTGGCCAGCCGCTCGATCTCCTGCAGGCGCCGGCGCTCGTCGGTCTGGTCGCGCATGACACCACGCAGCAACCGGACATGCCCGGCGACATCGAGCTCGGGCTCGCCCTCGGCCAGGACATGGCGCAGTTCGCCACCGGGTGTGCGCAGGCGGAACTCCGCCCGGATGCCGCGACGGCGGCGCACGCCGTCAGCCACGGCCTCGAGGAAAGGCAGGCGGTCCTGGGGCTCGAGCAGTTCCATGAGCTCGTGCTGGCTGATCTGATCGCGATCGGCGCCCAGGCCAAGCACCTGGAAGCTGCCCGGGGAACCGCGCAGCACCCGCGCGACGACATCGAAGTCGAAGGCAGCCACACCGGCGGCGGTGTTGACCCGGGCGAGGCGATCGGACGTGAGGTCGAGTTCGCGGCCGATGCGGCCGCTGCGCACCAGATGGCGGATGCGCTCGGCAAGCAGCACCCAGTGGGTGGACTTGATGAAGAAGTCGGTGGCGCCGGCCTCGTAGGCGGCGCGGATGGAGTCGTCATCCTCGAGACTGGTCAGCATCAGGATGGGGATGCGCGCGCCGGCCGGGGTCCGGCGGATGGCCTCGCAGGTCTGGAAGCCATCCATGCCCGGCATCATGGCGTCGATGAGGATGATGTCGGCGGCCGATCGGGGCAGCGCGTCGATCAGGGACTGCCCGCTGTCGTGGTCCTCGACCGTCCAGCCGAAGCCCTGCAGGGCGGTGCTGGTGAGGAACCGCCACATCGGGTCATCGTCGACCAGCGCGATCACCCGGGGGGACGGTTCGGAGGCATCGGGAGCAGGCTGACTCATGGGCATAGCCGGTGACGGGCGTCCGGCGGCGGGCCCGGACAGGCCGGACCCGAGCCGGCGGCAGCCGACTCAGCGCCCGATCCCGCATTCTGACCCAGCGGCCGGAATCAGCCTACCCCAGCCCGGCGACTCCCGACCAGCGGCGTCCCCTGCCCGGGCAACGGTCACCGCGAGAACAGCGCGCCGGGTTTTGCGGCATCATCCCGGACGACTCCCGCCGCCTCGCCTCGCACCCTTGGAAACCCCGCCTTCGCCCTCGTCTTCCCCCGGCCAGAAATGGTCGGCCCGCTGGCTGGGGCTGCTCGCCGTGATCGCGCTCGCGCTCGCGGGCTGGCTCGCCGGTCGGGAGTCGGGCGGCGAGGCGGCCCAGGCCGACTGGCTGGTGCCGGCTGCGCTGGCCATGGCCTTCATGCTCGGGTCGGTGGCCGGGGTCTGGCACGAGCGCCGCGAGAACCGCCGTCTGGCGCAGGCCGAGGCCGCGCTGCAGGCGCTCACCCAGGCCGACGAGCAGGCCCGCCAGGATGCCGAGCTGACCGATCGCGAGGCACAGCTGGCGCTCACCCGGCGCCTCACCGGCTGGATGTACTGGGAGCAGGACGCGCAGGGGCGCTACCGCCGCATCGAGAGCGAGACCGAGGAACAGGCCATGCTCGCCCGGGTGCTGATCGGACGGGCGCGCTGGGAATGCGGCGGGATCCAGCTCGGGCGCAGCATCGCCGGCACGGCGGCCAATCCCGAACCCGACGCCGCCTGGGCCGCGCACCGCGACCAGCTCGCCCGCGGCCGGCCCTTCGCCGAGATGATCTGGTCGGTGCCGGTGGAAGGCGGCAGCCGCGCCTTCCTGGTCGAATCCGGCCGGCCACGGCTCGACGCCCAGGGCGCGATCACCGGCTACAGCGGGCTGATCCGCGAGGTGGGCGGCGCGCTGGCAGCCGAGCGTGCCAGCCACAACCTCATGACCGCGCTGCGGGTCGCACCGGGCCCCACGCTGCTGATCGAATCGCACGATGCCGCGCCGGGCTGGCGCGTGATCTGGTCCAACGCGGCGGCCTGCGCCATCCTGGGCCGCACCGATATCGAGCTGCTGTCGATGTCGCCGCTCACCCTGCTCGGCGAGGCCAACCGCGATGCCGCGGGCGAGATCGGCGCGGCACTCGCCGCCGGACAGGGCTATCGCCTGCAGGCAGCCCTGCCCGACCGCTACGGCCAGACCCGCCGGGTGTCGATGCGGGTGGATCCGGTGCCGCCGCTGGAGGGCCTGCGCCAGCAGGCCGCGCTCGCGGTGGATGACCTGCAGGACGAGAGCGAGCGGCTGCGCGAGCGGGCTGATGCCGCGCACCGGCTGCTGGTGGAGCAGTCGGCCCGCCTGCAGGAGCTCGAGGCGGTGTCGCGCGAACTCGAGTCCTTCAGCTACACCGTGTCGCACGACCTGCGCGCGCCGCTGCGCTCGGTGGAAGGCTTCTCGCGCATCCTGCTCGAGGATTTCTCGGCCAAGCTCGACCGGGTGGGCCTGGAGCATCTGAACCGCATCCTGAGCGCCGCCTCGCGCATGGATCAGATGATCGACGCCCTGCTCGGCCTGGCACGGGTGTCGGCCCAGCCGCTGGTGCCGGGGCCGGTGGATCTCACCCTGATGGCGCAGCAGATCATCGACGAGCTCCGATCGCAGGAGCCGCAGCGTCAGGTCGAGGTGATCATCGCCCGCGGCATCACCGCAAGCGGCGACCGCACCCTGCTGCGCATCCTGCTCGAGAACCTGCTCGGCAACGCCTGGAAGTACACCTCGCGCACCGAGCGTGCCCAGGTGGAGTTCGACTGCCGGCGCGAGGAAGACACCCTGGTCTACCGGGTGTCGGACAACGGGGCGGGCTTCGACATGCGCTATGCCGATCGCCTGTTCGGCGCCTTCCAGCGTCTGCACGGCGCCAACGAGTTCGCCGGCACCGGCGTGGGACTGGCCACCGCCGCGCGGATCGTGCAGCGGCACCGCGGCCGGATCTGGGCCGACAGCGCGCCCGGCGAGGGCGCTCGCCTGCACTTCACCCTCAACGAGCTGCCGGCGGCGCGCTGAGCGCGGCCGCCGCGCTCAGCGCCTCCAGGAACCGGTTGATGGACAGCCAAGCCAGCACGCCCGCCTTGCAGCCGACCGCGGGCCGACAGATCGTCGAAGGCATCGGGCTGTCGTACTTCGAGTGGCATGCCGCGTTGCGCGGGCACGCCCCGAGCCTGCTGCTGGTCCATGCCACGGGCTTTCACGGCCGGGTCTGGGACCGCATGATCAGCCACCTGCCGGCGCGTCACCTGATCGCGCTCGAGCAGCGCGGCCACGGCCGCAGCGACGCCGCGCCCATCGAGCACTGGTCGGTCTTCGGCAGGGACATCGCGGGCTTTGCGGCGGCGCAGTCGTTGCAGGGTGCGGTGGGCATCGGCCACAGCATGGGTGCCCACGGCCTGGTGCAGGCGGCGGCGATCGACCCCGCGCGCTTCTCGCGGCTGATCCTGCTCGATCCGGTGATCGCCGAGCCGGGCGCCTACCACGCGCCGCCGCCGGTGTTTCCCGGCGGCATGCATCCGGCGGCCAGGCGCCAGTCGCGTTTCGCCTCGGTGCAGGCGATGCTCGAACGATTCGCCACGCGCGCGCCCTACAGCGCCTTCGATCCGCAGGCGCTGCGCGACTACTGCGAGCATGGCCTGCGGCCGGCCGCCGACGGCGAGGGGCTGGAGCTTGCCTGTGCGCCGCAGACCGAGGCGCGGGTCTACATGACCGGGCGCGGCAACCCGGGCGTGTACGCGAGCATCCGCGCGCTGACCATCCCGGTGCTGATCATCCGGGCGCGGCTGCCCACCCCGGACCGCAATCCCTTCGACTATTCCTTCTCGCCCACCTGGCCGGGCCTGGTCGGCGAGTTCCGGCAGGGTCGCGAAATCCATCTCGCCGACCACAGCCACTTCCTGCCCCTGGAAGACCCGGCCCTGATCGCCCGCCTGATCACCGAGGAACTCGCCGGCGCCGCGCCCCGCGGCTGAGCCATCGCCAGCGCGCCGGCCGGCACGGCAGGCCGCCGCTAGCCGGCGGGTTGCGCGGCCAGCGCCATCACGCGCCGGGCGAGTTCCGGCGCCGCCAGACTGCCGATGTCCAGCGGCTCGCAGACCTGCACCGCGCGGGCGGTGGCAGGCGCAAGATGCGCACGCAGTTCGCCCAGGAAGGGGTTGGAAGCGAGCAGCATCAGGGTCTGGAAACGGTGCTGCGCGAGCGCGGCATCGAGGTACACCGCCAGCTCGCGCGCGAAGTGCTCGCGCTCCTTGTGGCGGGCGTCGGTGCGCGGACCGAACGAGGCACCGCCGCTGCCGCCATCGCCGGTGCTGCGCTGGGTGTGGCCGCCGCGCTCCTCGCCGAGATCGGCGGGGTGCGCCCGACCACCGGCGTGAACGAAGTCCTCCAGCTCGATCAGCCGCCCGGCCTCGCGATCGACCTCGAAGAGCCGCGCGCGCGAGGCATTGGCCAGCAGGGCCCAGGGGTGTTTGCTCGTCATCGTCGATCCTCGTGCCGGTCTGCCCGCCGCCCGCCGGCTGGCCCGCTCCGCCACCGGCCGATGGTGAGCCCGCAACCCTGACACGGCCTTGCGCCAGCGCAAGGCCGGCCGGGGTTCAGGCCCCGCGCACCCGGGCTTCCAGCAGCTTGGCGGCGGTGATGTCCAGGCAGGTGACCAGGGCGCCGCGCACCTGGCCGGCGTCATCGCGGTAGGGGCTGATGCGTACCGAGTACCAGCGCCCGTCGCGCGAGGGCACGGCCTTCTCGCGGGGGGTCAGCTCGCGCAGCACCGCGGCGAGGTCGGCCGGAAGATCGGGGTAGGCGAGCGTGCCGCTCAGCTCGGCGATCGGTCGACCGATATCGCCCTCGCGCAGGCGGAAGATGCGCCGACCGTGCTCGGTGTAGCGCCGCACATTCAGCTCCGCGTCGAGAAAGAGCGTGGCCACATCCAGGCTATCGAGGAGGTTGCGCATGTCGCTGCGCGCGAGCGCGAGCTCATCGACGCGGGCCTGCAGCTCGGCATTGACCGCGTGCAGCTCCTCGTTCATGGCCTGCAGCTCCTCCTTGGAGCTGGTGAGCTCCTCGTTGGTGGACTGCAGCTCCTCGTTGCTCGACTGCAGCTCCTCGTTGGCGGCCTGAAGTTCCTCGCGCGATCTGCGCATCTCGTCGCGCATCAGGCGCAGGCGCTCGCGGTTGAAGATGAGCTCCTGGCCGGCGTCGGCGCCGGCGGGGACCGATGCCGGGACCGGGGCCTGCGCCGTCGCCGTCGCCGGCGTGGCGGGCACGGCACTGGCCGGCTGCGCCTGGAAGACCACCAGCAGCGTGCCCTCCAGACCGGCCGGCTCGTGCAGGCGACGCACCAGCACATCCACCGGCGCCGCCCCGGCGTCGTCCGCGGGTATCAGCCCGGTCAGGCGCAAGGGCTCGTCCTGCACGGCGATCCGGGCGAGCGCGGCCGACAGCGGCTCGCGGATGCCGGGTCGCGCCATCGCATGAAGATTCCAGTTGGCCTTGCCGGCGGCCGGCTCGAGCCAGCGGCCGGTGCGGCCGTTGATGTAGAGGATGTCACCGGCTGCACTCACCAGCACCGCCGGCGGCGTGAGCTCGTGCAGCAGCACCTGGTCGGCGAGCGACTGCAGGTTGACGGACGGGATGTCGGGGTCAGGCACGGCAGGCTCCTTGGGGGCGATCGCCCGATCGTGAGGACGCAGGGGCAGGCCGGGCACCGCCAGCGCACCCGGTGCCGGCCGGCGACGGAACAGCCGCAGACGGGCATCGATCGGCTCGAACAGGTCGGCGCCGCGCCCGACCGACTCGGAGCTGCCCAGGAGCAGCACGCCGCCGGGCCGCAGGCCGTAGTGAAAGAGCGGCAGCAGACGCTCCTGCAGCGGCAGCGTCAGGTAGATCATCAGGTTGCGGCAGCTGATCAGGTCGAGCCGCGTGAAGGGCGGGTCGGCGAGCAGATCGTGGGTGGCGAAGACCACGCTCTCGCGCACGCTCTTGCCGATGCGCCAGCCCTCGCCGGCACGCGTGAAGTAACGCTGCAGGCGCACCGGGGAGACCTCGCGTGCGATCGCCGCCGGGAACACGCCACGCCGGGCGCGCACGATCGCATCCTCGGAAAGATCGGTGGCAAAGATCTGCACCGCCGGCGCGGCCTCGCGGGAGGGCGCATCGGCGGCCTGCAGCAGCTCATGCAGGGCGATGGCCAGCGAATAGGCCTCCTCGCCGGTGGAGCAGCCCGCCACCCAGACGCGCAGCGGCCGCTGCGGCGAGGCCTCGGCGATCAGTGCGGGCAGCACCTGCGCCTGCAGGGCCTGCCACACCGGGGTGTCGCGAAAGAATCCGGTCACGCCGATCAGCAGCTCGCGCTCGAGCAGCGCGCGCTCCTGCGGGTTGCCGCGCAGCCGCTCGACATAGTCGGCCAGGCCCGCCAGGCCGTGCAGCGCCATCCGCCGCTCGATGCGCCGCTGCAGGGTGCTGGTGCGGTACTCGGAGAAGTCGTGGTTGCCGCCCTCGCGCAGCACACGCAGGACCGCATCGAGCGCATCGGGCGGATCGCGATCGGGCCCGGCACCGGCCGCCAGCAGCGCGGGGATGCGCGCCGGCATGTCCTGCGGCAGGGCCACCAGATCGACGCAGCCGGCGGCGATCGCCTGCGAGGGCATGGGATCGAACTGCGCATCGGCGGGATCCTGCGCCAGGGTGAAGCCGCCCGCGGCGCGGATCGCGCACAGCCCCGCCACGCCGTCGGAGCCGCTGCCCGAGAGCACCACACCCACGGCGCGCGAGCCGAGCGCGCGCGCGATCGAGCCGCAGAAGCGGTCGGCGGGATGATGGCGGCCCAGGGGGTCGGCGGGCGACACCACCCGCAGGCAACCCGACTCGTAGACCAGCGCGGCATTGGGCGGGATCACATGGATGCGCGCGGCGTGCAGCGGCATGCGGTCCTGCGCCTGCACCACCGGCAACGCGGTCTCGCGCTGCAGCAGGCTGACCAGCATGGAGCCGCCGGCCGGATCGAGATGCGCGATCACCACCCAGGCGAGCGGATCGGCCGCAGCCATCGCCGCCACCAGCCGCTTGAGCGGCGCGAGCCCGCCGGCCGACGAGGCCACCGCCACCACCGCCATCGGCATGGCCGGCTCGGGGGCGCGGGCCGGCGGGGCCTGGGGGAAAGCAGGAGCGTGGGCGGAGGAAGGGGGATCGGCAGTCATGATGCGGCAGGCCGCAGACCGGATCGACCCGAGGCCGCGCCATTGGGCGCGGGATCGTTCCCCGCGTCAATCCCCGGCTGCGGTCAAGGGCCGCGAGGCGCGATGCGACGGCGGGTACATGTAGCCGCGATGGAAGGGATAGGCCGACTGCGCGCCGCGCAGGCCGGTGGGGCTGCCCGGGCCCGGGGCGGCCGGTTCGATGAGGCCGTCGGGTCGCGCGGCGAGCAGCTGATGCAGCGAGATCCAGCCGCGCTCGAAAGCCATGGCGCAGCCGGCGAGGTACATGCGATACGCCCGCACCGTGGCCTCGTCGGCGATCGCGCGCGCCTCGGCCAGTCGCGCCTCCAGGCCGTCGGCCCAGGCCCACAGCGTGCGCGCGTAGTGGGGGCGCAGATTCTCGACATCGAGCAGCTCGAGGCCGCCGCGGGCAAGGCTGGCCGCCACCCGCGAGACATGGAAGAGTTCGCCGCCGGGAAAGATGTGCTTCTCGATGAAGTCGCCGATGCCGGCGCCGAGCTGGGCGTTGTCCAGCCCGCCGGCGGTGATGCCGTGGTTCATCACCAGGCCGCCCGGCCGCAGGCGGGTCTGCAGCCCGGCGAAATAGGCATCGAGATGACGACCGCCGACATGCTCGAACATGCCGATGGACGCGATGCGGTCGAAGCGCTCCCGGGCCGGCAGTTCGCGAAAGTCGAGCAGCCGCATCTCGACCCGCCCGCCCAGGCCACGGGCCTCGATCAGCCGCTGCACATGGGCATGCTGGTTGCGCGACAGCGTGATGCCCAGCGCCGACACGCCGTGGTGCTCGGCGGCCCACAGCAGCAGCCCGCCCCAGCCGGCACCGACATCGAGCAGGCGCTGCCCGGGCGCAAGCCGCAGCTTGCGGCAGACATGCTCGAGCTTGGCCTCCTGGGCCCGGGCAAGATCGAAATCCGGCTCGGCATAGTAGGCGCAGGAATAGACCCGCCGTGGATCGAGCCAGAGCGCGAAGAAGTCATCGCCGAGGTCGTAGTGAAAGCGCACCTGCTCGGCGCGCGGCAGCGGCAGGCGTGCGGCCCGGGCCCGCAAGGCGGCGAGCCAGCCGCGCCAGCCGGCGCGCGCGCCATCGGCAACCGGATCGCCGACCAGTTCGCCGGCCGCCGCCATCAGA
>NZ_CEXFHW010000155.1:0-9807 GCF_982640115.1 Quisquiliibacterium sp.
GGTCGGGGCCGAGTCAGGCCCGCCGCCTCAACCCTCCAAGCCAAGGACACCTCACATGCGCGAGAACACCGTCAAGACCATCTGGAAGCAGGGCGGCGCCGTCATCAATGGCTGGCTGGGCATTCCCAGCTCGGTGGCCGCCGAGAACATGGCCCAGGCCGGCTGGGACTCGCTCACCTGCGATCTGCAGCATGGGCTGGTCGACTACCAGGCGGCGGTGCCGATGCTGCAGGCGATCAGCACCACCGGCACCACGCCGATGGCGCGGGTGCCCTGGAACGAGCCGGGCATCATCATGAAGCTGCTCGATGCCGGCTGCTACGGGATCATCTGCCCGATGATCAACTCGCGCGCCGAGTGCGAGGCGCTGGTGGGCGCCATGCGCTATGCGCCCAAGGGCTTTCGCAGCTTCGGGCCCACCCGCGCCATGTGGTACGCGGGCGGCGACTATGCCACGCAGGCCAACGACAACCTGCTGGCCATCGCCATGATCGAGACCCGCAAGGCGATGGACAACCTCGACGACATCCTGAGCACGCCGGGGCTCGACGGCATCTATGTGGGGCCCTCCGACCTCGCGCTGTCGCTCGGTGGCGTGCCCAAGCTCGATCAGACCGATCCGCCCATTGTCGATGCCATCCGGCGCATCGTGGCCGCCGCGAAGAAGCACGGCGTGCATGCCGGCATCCATTGCGGCACCACCGCCTACGCGCGGCAGGCGATCGCCTGGGGCTTCCAGCTGGTGACCATCGCGGCCGACAACGCGCTGCTGGCCAATGCCGCCCGCACCGCGGTCACCGAGATGAAGGGCGCCCCGGTCACGCCGGGGTCGGCGGGGCCGTACTGACCTGCACCAGCCGCTTGCCCATGGCCTCGCCGCGCAGCATGCCCAGCAGCGCGGCGGGCGCCTGGGCCAGGCCGTGCACGATGTCCTCGTGGAAGCGCATCTCGCCCGAGCCGAACCAGGTGGCGGCGCGCTGCTGGTAGGCCGCCAGCTTGTGGACATGGTCGTAGACGATGAAGCCGGTCATGGTGATGCGCTTGGAGACCAGCAGCTGCATGCCTTTCACGCCGCTGTCCTCGAGCTCGTTGTAGCGCGAGATCATCCCGCAGATGGGGAAGCGCGCGCCGACATTGGCATGGCGCAGCGCCGCCTCGAGCGTGGCGCCGCCGACATTGTCGAGGTACACATCGATGCCGTTGGGGCACAGCTCGCGCAGGGCGTCGTCCATGTCCTGCCGCTTGTAGTTGAAGCCGGCGTGGTAGCCGCAGTGGCGCAGCACGAAGTCGAGCTTGTCGTCGCTGCCCACCGAGCCGATCACCCGGGCGCCGGCCTGGCGGGCGAACTGCCCGGCGAGCTGGCCGATGGTGCCGGCCGCCGACGAGATGTAGACCGTATCGCCGGGTGAGACCTTGCCCAGCTCGACCACGCCCACCCAGGCGGTGAGCCCGGGCATGCCCATGGCGGAGATCGCCAGGCTGGGCTTGCCGAGGGCCGGATCGATGCGGTGCAGGCCTTCGCCGCGCGGCACCCGCACCCGCAGCGACCAGTCGAGAAAACCCCAGACGAAATCGCCCTCTCGGAACCGCTCGTTGCGCGAGGCGATCACGCGGCCGACCACGCGCGAGACGATCGGGCGATCCAGCGCGAAGCCGGGTGCATACGACGGACCTTCATTCATGCGGCCGCGCAGATAGGGGTCGAGCGACAGCCAGATCGCCTGCACCAGCACATCCTGCGGCCCGCAGTCGGGTTCCGGGCAGGATTCCAGGCGGAAGCAGGACTCGTCGGGCCAGCCGCTGGGGCGGCGGGCGAGCACGATGCGCTGGTTGGGTTCGTGAGGATCTGATGGCGGTTGGGTCACGGCGCGGGCTCCGGTGGTGGTGCTGCACTGTAGCGCCGGCCGTGCGAGGCCGCGGCCCGGACACTTCCGGAACGGCCCGCCCGGCGTCGCGCTTGCTGCCGCCGGGGCTGCGGGCAATGATCGGTCGGCCCGGATCCCGACCCCGCGAACCCGCAAGCGGATGCCATCGACCCCAGGCCCTGCTCACCCGATCCACCCCCCGATCCCTCACCGGAGCTGCTCATGGCCGACGCCGACTTCCAGACCCTGCTCTACGACATGCCCGAGCCGGGCATCGCCCGCATCCGGTTGAACCGGCCCGACCGGGCCAATGCCCAGGACACCGCGCTGCTCTACGAACTCAACGAGGCCTTCGACCGCGCTGCGCATGACGACGAGGTGCGCGTGATCATCCTGGCCGCCGAGGGCAAGCACTTCTCGGCCGGCCATGACCTGGCCGAGAACGACAGCGCCGGCGCGATGCGGCGCTACCGCACCGTGGGCACGATGTGCGGCTTTGGCTGCGCCGGCGCCGAGGCCCAGATGGCCCGCGAGGAGGAGATCTACACCGGCTTCTGCGAGCGCTGGCGCAACATCCCGAAGCCGACCATCGCGGCGGTGCAGGGCAAGTGCATTGCCGGCGGCCTGATGCTGGCCTGGCCCTGCGACCTGATCGTGGCGAGCGACGACGCCTCCTTCGCCGACCCGGTGGTGAGCTTCGGCGTGGGCGGCGTGGAGTGGTTCCACCATGTGGAGGAGCTCGGCGCGCGCAAGGCCAAGGAACTGCTGTTCACCGGCGATGCCATCGGCGCGGCCGATGCGCTCAAGCTCGGCATGGTCAACCAGGTGGTGCCGCGCGAGCAGCTGCACGAGGCCACCATGGCGCTGGCCCGCAAGATCGCCTCGAAGTCGCGCTTCGCGCTGAAGATGGCCAAGCTCGCCATCAATGGCGTGGCCGATGCCTCGGGCCGTGACATCGCGATGAAGAACGCCTTCCACCTGCATCAGCTTGCCCACACCCACAACCTGAAGGTGTTCGGCATGCTGATCGATCCCACCGGGCTGCCGGAGGCCACCCGCAAGGCGATGGCCGCGCGCCTGGCCGCCCGCGAGCAGGCGCAGGCGCCGGGCGCGGGCTGATCAGCCCGCTGCCACCACCTCCACGCGGGTGTCGTTGAAGCAGGCGCCGTCGGCGAGGTCGCTGCGGCGTTCGGCGCTCACCAGGGCGCTGATGGTGCGACCGGTGGGGCTGGTGGCCAGCCAGGCGCCTTTCTCGGAGGACACCACCCCCGGTGGCACCCGGTCGGTGATGGTGAGCGGCAGCTCGACCTCGCCCAGCGCGTTGCGCACCCGCACCCGGCTCACGCCGCTCAGCCCGCGGGCCTGCGCATCCTGCGGGTGCATCAGCAGCGCCGGGGCTTCCCCCGGGCGTCCGCCGCTGCCCAGCAGCGTGGAGGACACCCGCTTGTCGGACGCCGGCGAGATCAGCGCCAGCCCTTCGGCCTCGGCGGGCTGGTAGCCGGGCAGACGCTGGGCCGCGCCCCAGCGCTGCGCCAGGGTGTCTGAGGCGAGCTCGATGCGGCCGCTGGGCGTGGCCGGCATCTGGTTGACCATCAGCGCGAGCGGCGCGCCGTGCTCGTCGCTCATGCGCAGCGCCTCGCCGACCGGCAGGCGGCTGGGGCGTTGCCCGCGCAGGCGGGGATGGTCGGGGATCAGCGCGGCATCCATCAGCGCGGCGTCATCGTCCTGGAAGCAGGACTCCTGGAAGCCGAAGCGCGCGGCCAGGCGCCGGAAGATCTCGGTATTGGGCAGCGCCTCGCCGGGCGGCGGCAGCACCGGCTCGGCGCGCTGCAGCCAGTGCTGGCCGTAGGCGGCGTAGAGGTCGGGGCTCTCGAAGCTGCCGGCCGCCGGCAGCACGATGTCGCACCAGGCCATGCTCTCGGTCATGGCGATCTCGATGCCGCAGGTGAAGATCTCCTCGCGGGCCAGGCCGCGGATCACCCGGTCCTGGTCGGGCAGCACCACCACCGGGTTGTGGTTGTAGATGAACACCGCCCGGATCGGCGGGTCGATCGGGTCTTCGAGCAGCAGGCGGCCCGCTTCGATGAGGTTGAGTGTGCGGGTGTCGGGCGCGAGCAGATCGGGCCGGGTGAGCGCCGCCGGCGCGCGCGGAAAGGCGAAGCCCGCGCCGAGCACGATGCCGCTGCGGGCGTCGAGCCGGCCAAGCAGCGCCGGCAGGGCGATCGCGGCGCGCACACCGCTGCCGCCATTGCGGCCGCGCTCCAGCCCGTTGCCGGGGGCGAGCACCAGCGGCTCGGCCTGCGCCATCCAGCGCGCGAGCGTGCGGATGTCCTCCGGGTTCACGCCGCAGGCGCGGGCGGCCCGCTCGACGGGCCACTGCGCCGCCTGCGCCATGTAGTCATCGTAGCCATGCACATGGCGCGCGATGAAGGCGGCATCGTGCGCGCCGAGCGCGTGCAGCTCGATCGCCAGGGCGAAGCCGAGCAGCACATCGGTGCCGGGCAGCGGCGCAATGTGCAGATCGGCCAGCTCGGCGATCCGGGTGCGCAGCGGATCGATCACTGCCAGCCGCCCGCCGGCGCGGCGGGCCTGGGTGATGCCCCGTACCAGGTGCAGGTTGGTGACCGTCGCGTTGTTGCCCCAGACCAGGTTGAGCGCGGCGCCCGCGGCGGCCTCGGGGCCGATGCCGGCGACCGCGCCATAGGTGCCCACCCAGGCCTCGCGGCGCACCGCGCCGCACAGCGAGCCGCGATAGAGCTGGCTGGCGCCGAGCTTGTGGAAGAAGCGCAGCGACATGCTGTCGTAGGCGAGCATGCCGTGCGGGCCGGCATAGTTGAGCGGCATGACCGTCTGCGGACCGTGGCGCGCGATGGCCGCGGTGGTTCGGGCATGGATCTCGTCGAGTGCGGCCGTCCAGCTGATCGGCTCGAAGCGGCCGCTGCCACGCGGGCCGACGCGGCGCAGCGGCTGCAGCAGCCGCTGCGGGCCATGCACCCACTGCGCGGTGTGGTTGGCCACCTTGTTGCAGATCACGCCCTCGGTGTAGGGCAGGGCGTGCGAGCCGCGCACCCGGGTGATCCGACCCTGATCGACGGTGACGGACAGGCTGCAGGTGTCGGGGCAGTCAAGGGTGCAGACGCTGGGATGAACGCTGGGCATGGTGAAGCCTCCTTGGCGGTCATTGTCGCGCGGATCGAGACGCCCCGGCGACGGGTCATGCTGAAATCGCCGCACCGTGTCCCGCGCCGGATCGGCCCGGGTCTGTTCCCTTGTCCACAGGAGCCCTCCCATGCCCGCACGCCGTCAGGCCATGGTCGTCACCGCGCAGCCCGAAGCCACCGAGGTCGGCGCCGATATCCTGCGCGCCGGCGGCAATGCCGTCGATGCCGCAATCGCGGTCGCCTTCACCCAGGGCGTGGTCGACCCGCTGATGGCCGGCATCTCGGGCTTCGGCAGCATGGGCCTGTTCCTGCCGGGCCAGCGCCTGCATGAATACATCGACTTTCACTCGCCGGCCCCGGCCGCCACCCGGCCCGACATGTGGGAGAGCCTGATCGAGTCCGAGGCCCGCGACGGCTACGGATTCGTGCTGCGCGGCCGCGTCAACGACCTCGGCTACCAGTCGATCTGCGTGCCGGCGTCGCTGCGCGCCTACCATGACGCGCACAGCCGCCACGGCTCGCTGCCCTGGTCGGAGATCCTGCAGCCGGCGATCGAGTGGGCGCGCCGCGGCTGGCGGGTACGGCCCCATGTGCACTACTTCTGGTCCGACCAGGGCCAGATGGGCCGGGTGGGCTCGGCCGAGCGCATCGCGTTCTCGCGCAGCGGCCGCAGCCTGTACTGCGATCCCACCGGCGCGCCGCGCCGGGTGGGCGAGCTGGTGCGCAACCCTGATCTGGCCAACACCCTGGCGCTGATCGCCCGCGATGGCGCCGATGTGTTCTACCGCGGCGAGATCGCCGATCGCATCGTCGAGGACATGAAGGCCAATGGCGGCCTGCTCAGCCGCGAAGACCTCGCCGGCTACCGCAGCCGCAGCGTGCCGCCGCTGTGGGGCGAGTACCGCGGGCTGCGGGTGTCGAGCAACCAGCCGCCCGGCGGCGGGGTGATGCTGATCGAGATGCTGAACATCCTGCAGCGCTTCGACCTCGCCGCCCTCGGCCACAACAGCACCGACTACATCCGGGTGGTCAGCGAGGCGATGAAGCAGGCCACGGTGGACAAGGATCGGCATGTCGGCGACCCGGCCTTCGTGGATGTGCCGCTGGATCGCCTGCTGTCGTCAGCCCATGCCGACGAGACCGCCGCGCGCATCCGCGCCGGCGAGAAGATCCGCGTGCCGCGGGTGAACAGCGGCCGGCCGAGCAGCGACACCACCCAGGTCTGCGTGATCGACGGCGATGGCAATTGCGTGACCATGACCCATTCGCTGGGCATGCCCTCGGGGGTGATCACCGACGGCCTGGGCTTCCTCTACAACGGCTGCATGGCGGTGTTCGACCCGCGTCCGGGCCGCGCGGGCTCGCTCGCGCCCGGCAAGGCGCGCTTCAGCTCGGTGTGCCCCTCGCTTTTCCTGCGCGACGGCCAGCCGGCGCTGCTGATCGGCGCGCCCGGCGCCACCCAGATTGCCATGGGCGTGCTGCAGGCCTGCCTGAATGTGATCGACTTCGGCATGACCATGACCGAGGCGGTCAGCGCGGCCCGCTTCTCGGCGACCAGCGATGCGATCGACCTTTCCAACCGCATCAGCTTCCGCACCGAGCGCGAGCTGCAGGCCCAGGGCTACCAGACCGTGCGCGAGGCCTTCACCTTCGGCTTTGCCGCGGTGCACGGCATCCGCATCGACGGTGATCGCCTCGATGGCGGCGCCGACCCGGGGCATGACGGCAGCGCGATCGGCCTGTCCTTGCCGGGCTGACCGGCCACGGCCCTCAGGCCGACTTGGCGTTGGGATCGGTGGCCAGCGTGACCGCGATGCGCTTGGCGATGTCCTTGGCCAGCTCGGTGGTGTAGCCGGCGGTGATCAGGCCCTCCTGCAGCCGGGTGGCCAGCCGCGAGGTGCCATAGGCGCCCAGCCGGGTCTTGCGGTGAAAGCCGCGGGCGCGCGCGAGCAGCACCGGCAGTTCCTTGTCGATGCGGGTGCGGTTGGCGCTGTGGGCCACCGACACATGGCGCACGAACTGCTCGGCCATGCCATCGGCCTCGGCGTCGATGGCGGCGCGTTGGAGAAAGTCGCGGATGATTCCCATGGGCTGTCCTGGAGGGCGGGCTGCCGTCGCGCGGCACGCGGGTGCAGGCGCGATGATAGCTGCCGGCCTGTGGACTCGTCTGCGATCACGCCAGGGCGGTCGGGATGGCGTAGCCCCGGTCCCGGAACAGCGCGGTGCAGGCATCGACCACTTTTTCGTCGTAGATCCTGCCGCGACCGGCTTGTATCTCGGCCAGTGCCTTTTCAATGCCGAGGGAGGCGCGGTAAGGTCGATGGCAGCCCATGGCATCCATGATGTCGGACACCGCCAGGATGCGACCCTCGAGACTGATCTGACCGCCTTTCAATCCCCTGGGGTAGCCGCTCCCGTCAAGGCGCTCATGATGCTCCAGGACTGAATCGGCGATGGGCCAGGGGAAGGTCACATTCTTCAGAAGATCGTAGCCCGCCTGGACATGAGTCTTTACCAGGTTGTATTCCTCCGGTGAGATCTTTCCGGGTTTGGACAGGATCTCCACCGGGATGATGATCTTCCCGAGATCATGCAGATATCCAGCCACCATCAGCCCTTCCTGGTGGCTGGCATCGAGCCTCATCTCCTCGGCAATGGCCCTGGCCAGATCGCCCACATGCTTTTCGTGGCCCGCCGTGTAGGGGTCGCGCAGTTCAACCAGCTGGCGGGTGATGTCGATGGTCTCCATCAGCGCGCGCCGCAGTCTTTCCTGGTTGAGCGCTTCAAGTCTGGAAATCGCGAGTTGCGTAGCCAACCTTGCCTTGCCTTCGATGGCGATCACCAGTGCAGCTGCCTGCCGGGCTTTCTCTTCATTGGCGACGACGAGTTCGGCTGCCCGTCTGGCTTTTTCCTCATTGGCAATGACCAGTTCGGCAACCCGTTTGGCTTTCTCGAGGTTGGCCACCACCAGTTCAGCCACGCGTCTGGCGTTTTCCTCGTTCTGAACGAAGAGCGCCTTGTTGGCCGCGATCAGTTCGGCGGCCTGCCTCGCTATCTCGGCATCAGAGATCCTTTTTTTGCTCATTCGAAACCCTGCATGCGGCCACCGGTGGCGCCGGAATCCTGTGATGCCGGATGCCGGCATGGCACCCGTGGCGCAGTGTCCCCCGGGCTCGGGGCGAGCGTTCAGAGCCAGCGCAGGATGATCTCGGCGGCCTGCTCGTCGCCCACCGGCAACGGGGGCGTGGGCCTTGCCTGCGCCCAGAGCGCTGCCAGGGGCGCCGCCAGCCGGCCGGCCTGCAGGTCGGCGTCGGATACCTGCCGGGCGCAGGCCTGCTCGCCGATCCAGGCGACCAGGGCATCCTGCTCCGGCCAGTCCGGGCGGGGGGCGTAGAGGAGGGGTGTGCCGCCGCAGGCCGCTTCGGCGAAGGTGCCGTAGCCAGGCTTGCCGATCAGCGCATCAACCGATGCGACCAGCTCGCCGAAGGACCAGCCGAGCGTGTCCGAGGCCACCACCCGGGGGTGACGTATGCCCCAGGCCGAGGGCACCAGCCAGCGCACGCCCGGCTCGAGTGGCCAGTCGGCCATGGGCAGGGGGCGATCGAAGCCGCCGAAGGCGATCAGCACGGCTTTTTCGCCATCGGCCAGCGCCAGACGCTCACGCAAGGCCGCCCGGCGCGGGGCGCAGACCCGGGCCACCGGCCCGACCCGCAAGGTGTTGCCCAGCGCGGTCATCGGCATGCCCGGTGTGAGCACGATGAAGGCCGCCGCGCTGCGGTATGCAGCCAGCATCTCGGCCAGCACCGGCTCGGCCCAGGCCTGCCCGGCGAAGGCGAAGCCGGCCAGGTCGAACCAGTTGAGCGAACTCAGCCCGAGCGCCGGGATGCCGGCTTCGGCGGCCGCAGCCAGCGGCAGGTAGGCGGCGTTGGCGAGCACCAGGTCCACGGACTGCGCGCGCAGCCAGCTCGCGGTGTCGCGGACCCGGGCCGGCCAGTCGGCGTGGAATGCCTGGTAGGCACGGGCGCTGCCGGCATGGTCGATGCGGAAGGCGTCATGCATCAGGAAGCCGAAGTCCAGGGCCCGCGTCACGGGCTCGAGCGCCGGACCGATGCGCTCGCGCAGCCGGGACTGCGGCAGCGTGCTCACCACCGTCAGGCGAAGATCGGGCCGCCGGCGTTGCAGGGCCTGGAGCACCGGCCCGGTCTGGGCCAGATGCCCCAGCCCGTGGCCGGAGATGGTGACGAGCAGGTGGGGCATGGCGGGGCGCAACGCTAGCACAGGCCAGTGGGCTTTCCGCACGACCGGGGCTGCAGCCGGACATAGCCCGAATGGGGGGCGCGCAGATGTTCGCGGTGTGATATCCCTCGAAGGCCTGGCGCGCGGCATCGGCGTGCAGGTGCTGACGCTCCAGGATCATCAGATTGCAGACTGAGCTTCCCCGGGACCACCCCGTCCCGATCGACTCCCATCGTCTTCGGCTTGGCGTGTTCGTGATGATCGATCATCACTGGCTCGACCATCCCTTTGCGCGCAACCGATTCCTGATCAGCACCGCGTCGCAGCTGCGCGAACTGCAGGCGATGCAGGGCGCCGGCCTGTTCTGGATCCCCGCGCTCAGCCAGATCGAGCCGCTCCCCGAGGAGCCGGCGGCAGCGCCGCGGCCGGCCCGGGCGGTGGCCCCGCCGAGCGAAGACAGCGGGGCGAGTCTGCGGCGGGCCCAGTCGGTACGGGAGCGTCTGCTGGTGGCCCAGGCCCGGCGCGACTGGAACCGGGCCGCCGAG
>NZ_CEXFHW010000156.1:0-9698 GCF_982640115.1 Quisquiliibacterium sp.
GGGGCGCATCGACGCGGGCGCGGTCAGCCACGCGCTCGAGGCGAGCGAGCCGCTGATCGGCCACCTCGAGACGGTGCTGGCCACCCCCCTGCTGCCGCGCGCGCTGCACTCCGGACCCGGCAAGGGCAGTTGCGCGGTCCGGCTGCAGAGCGCCGATGGACATGCCGCCCGCATCGGGCTCAGCCACCAGGCCTGCGAACAGTTGCCGCTGCCACTGATGCGCAGCCTGCCGCCAGGCCTGTTGCCGGTGCGCCTTCCCTGTCGGGTTGCCCTGGGCAGTTGTCTGCTCAGCCGCACCGAATGGCTCGGCCTTGAATCCGGCGATGTGCTGCTGCCGGCCCACGACCCCACCCAGCCCTGGCCGGTACGGGCCACCGTCTTCCACCAGCGCCACGAGGCAACGGCCTGGTTCCACCCGCTGCAGGGCCGGCTCGAATTCACCCATCAGGAGCATCACCCCATGAACGATCCCCTCAGCGGCCGCCAGTCGGCCGATGCCGCGGTCCCCACCGGCGCCGACTGGGAGTCGCTGCCGATCCGGGTGCGCTTCGAGCTGCCACGGGTGAGCGTGCCGCTCGGCGTGCTGGCAGGCCTGCAACCTGGCGCCGTGATCAATGTGGCGCGCACCGCGCAATCGCTCACCGTGGACCTGCTCACCGATGACCGGCTGATCGGTCGCGGCGAGGTGGTGGCCCTGGGCGACGGCTTCGGCGTGCGCCTGCGCGAGCTGGTGGCCGCTCCGCGCTGATCGCGCCGCGGGCTCTCCTTCCGTTCATTTCCCGCCTCAGCCGATGGACCTCACCTCCTTCACCCCGGCAACTGCGCTCATCACGGTGGTGGTGCTGTCGCTGGCACCTTTCGTGGCGGTGATGGTCACCTCGTTCACCAAGATCGTGGTGGTGCTCAGCCTGCTGCGTACCGCGCTCGGCCTGCAGCAGACTCCGCCCAATGTGGTGATCAACGGCATGGCGCTGGTGCTGACCCTCTATGTCATGTACCCGGTGATGCTCGATGTGGCCGACCGCTGGAAGAGCTCCGGCCAGACCGCGACCAGTGCCGCACGCGACACCGACCGCATGCTCGGCGCGATCGACGCGGTGAAGGAGCCGCTGCGCACCTTCCTGATCAAGCACAGCGCGCCACGCGAACGCGCCTTCTTCCAGAAGACCGCGCAACGGATGGTGGGCGAGCAGCGTGCCGACCAGGTGGGCGAGAACGACTTCATCGTGGTGATCCCGGCGTTCACCGTGAGCGAGCTGGTGTCGGCCTTCCAGATCGGCTTCCTGATCTTCCTGCCGTTCCTGGTGATCGATCTGGTGGTGAGCAACATCCTGCTGGCGATGGGCATGATGATGCTCTCGCCGGTGACGGTATCGCTGCCCTTCAAGCTGCTGCTTTTCGTGCTGATCGATGGCTGGGTGAAGCTCTCCCACGGCCTGGTCCTGTCCTATCACTGACCTGCGAGGCGAGCGCTCATGCAGCAGACCGAGGCGATCCGCCTGACCTACGATGCCCTGTGGCTGGTGCTGCAGCTCTCCGGCCCGCCGATCGTGGTGGCCTCGCTGGTGGGCGTGGTGGTGGCGCTGGTGCAGGCGGCCACCCAGCTGCAGGAGCAGACCCTGCAGTACACGCTGAAGTTCATCGCGATCGTGTTCACGCTTTTTGCCACCGGGTCGTTCCTGGCCGGGTCGCTGCAGGCCTATGGCGACCGGATCTTCAGCGACTTCCCCACGATGGTGCGGCGCTGAGGCGCCGGCCGCGCGCGCATGGAAGCCTTCAGCCGGCTGAGCGACCTCGCCCTGTTGCTGGGTCTGTCCACCGTGCGGCTGGCGGTGGCCTTTCTGCTGCTGCCGATGTTCACCCAGGAGTCGCTGCCCGCGCTGGTGCGCAACAGCCTGTTCGTGGGCATCGGCGTGATCACGCTGGCCATGCAGCCCACGGCGGTGCCGCCAGGCATCGACATCGGCAGCTGGGTGGCCCTGTTCGCCAAGGAGGCGTTCATCGGCGCGGTGATCGGCTTCTTCGCCAGCAGCCTGCTGTGGGCGGTGGAATCGGCCGGGCAACTGATCGACGCCAAGTCCGGAGCCTCGCTCGGCGCGATGGTCGATCCCTTCAGCGGCAACCAGAGCTCGAACACCGGCGTGCTGCTCGCCCGGATCGGCAGCTGGGTGTTCATGGCCTCGGGCGGCTTCATGTTCCTGGTGGGGGTGCTGCTGGAAAGCTATGTGGCCTGGCCGGTGACCAGCGCGCTGCCGGCGCTGCGCCCGGACGCGGTGGGCCACTTCGAGGGGGCGCTCGGGCGCATCATGCTGCTGATGCTCATGATCGCCGGACCGGTGCTGGTGGTGCTCTA
The DNA here is from genome assembly GCF_982640115.1 of Quisquiliibacterium sp. NCBI lineage: Bacteria > Pseudomonadati > Pseudomonadota > Betaproteobacteria > Burkholderiales > Burkholderiaceae > Quisquiliibacterium > Quisquiliibacterium sp. The sequence continues at coordinate 2,354 of NZ_CEXFHW010000156.1, forward strand.
CATCGTCGATGCGGCCCTGGGCCTGGTGAACCGCTACGCGCCCACCATCAACCTGCTCACCATCGCGCCGCCGGTGAAGTCCCTGCTGGCCCTGGGCGTGGTGATGGTGCTGCTCGGCTCGATGATCGACCTGATGGTGGTCGAGTTCACCCAGCGGGTGCCCGCGTTGCTCGGCGTGGTGCGCAGCCTGTTCGCGCCCTGAGACCTGTCGGCGCGGCGGCCTTCGGACGCGCCGGCCGGGGGTCACGACAGGCTAGGGTCCGCCCCAGTTACAAGGCCGGCGTGCCGGGACTAGACTGCGTTCATTGCCTCCATGACCCCTGCCATGAACCCGCTCTCCGGCCTTGCAGCCAGTCTGGCCATCCGGCCTGGCCCGATCGACCTTCCCTCTGCGCCCGGCGTCGCAAGCGCCGCAGCCGGATCGGCAGGCGCGCCCGGCGGCCTTCGCTTCGAGGGCTGGCCGCAGCGCCCCGGGCAGGCCACGGTGCTGGGTGAGGCAGCGTTCGTGGGTGATGCGGCCGATCACCGCGCGATCGCCCAGTCGGTACTCGATTCGCTGCTCCTGCCCGACGCGTGATCCACCGTGCCCGCCCTTCCGGTGCAGCGCACGCTGCGCGCCTCCCCCGACTGGCAGGCCGCCGCGCAGCAGCTGGTGTCGGCGCTGGGTGCGCAGCCCGATGATGATGCGCGTGTGAAGCTGCTCGACCGGGTCTGGTCCCAGGCCGGTGACGAGCAGTACCCGGTCTTCGTGCAGCTGCTCTGCGCGGTCGAACAGTTCGGCAATGCCCGTGCCCGCGTCGTGCTCGCCAGGACCCTGGCCACGGCGCTTGGCACAGCCCGCCTGCCTTCCGGTAGCCTGCCCGCCTGGGGTGCAGCCGGCTGGGTCAACCAGCCGCCGCCGCTCGATGCCAGTCTGCTCTTTGCGGATCTTCTGCCCGGATCCACCGAACTGCCGATGCCGATGCCGGCGACGGCCGCCGCGCCGGCGCCGACCCGCGCTCGCCGACGGGTGGGGCCGATGGAATACCTGTGCGCCTGGCTGCTGCACCCGGGCGCACCGGCCAGCCTGTCGCGGGACGACTTCGCCTTCGCCCTGCAGCGCCTGATGTCGCTGTTCAATGCCGCGCCGCAGGCGGCAAGGATCTACGCCGAGATGCTCATCGCGCAGGCGCTGGAATCCACCGAAGGCCAGTTCAACCGCCAGACCCGCACCCTGCTGGAGGCCATCGGCCGCTTGTGGGCCACGGGGGAGTCGCCGCGCGAGATCGCGGCCCGGGCGCTGACGATCGCAAGCGCGCCGGAAGGCGACCGCTTCGGCGCACCGACCTGGAAGCCGCGCTGAGCGCGGCTCACGCGGAGCGATGGCCCCCCGGGCTCACCGCCCGGACTCGCGCTCCGAGACACGCACCGCACCCACCGGCAGGCCCCGGTCACGCAGCCGGCGCTCGAGTTCGAGCACGCTGCGCGACACCGCTTCGCGGGCGCTGGGCGTGGCACTGACCACCAGATTGAGCTGGCCGGCCTCGCGGTTCAGCACGATCTGCTCGATCGGACCGCTGCCCGCGGGAAAGAGCATGCGGATGGCATCGTCGGCCGAGCCGCTCAAGGGCACCTGACCGATCAGCCGCGCCACCAGAGCCGCGGCATCCACGGCCGAGGTCATGCCGCTGGCCGCCGGTGCGGGCGTGCTCTGACCGGTCAAGGGCTCCAGGGGGCGGCCAGGAACGGCGCCGGCCTCAGCCACCGCCGACTCGCCGGACTTCACCTCGGCCGACTGGACTGTCTGGGCGCGCAGGCTGCCTGCCTCGCGACCTGACAAGGCGGACTCACCGTCGAGCGACGCGGCATGGCCGCGAGACGCGCCCGATCGCGGGTCGGATCCGGTGGCCCGCGCGGACTGCGCCGGATCGTCCAGGGTCTGATCCGCATCCGGGGCTGCGAACGCCGTCATATCCACCGCGTCGATCGCGACCGCATCGGGCGCCACGGTGCCGGCCGGCCCGAGCGCCGACACCGATGGCGCCGGTGAGCCGACGCTCAGCGCCATCCGCGCAGCCGGCGTCAGGGACGCGAGCGGATCGGGCATCGTCTGGAGACCGGTGACCGCGTCGCCTGCCTGTCCCGCCATCGCGGGCTCCGATGAACCGGCTGATGCGTCCTCCAGCTCGCCCTGCGCCCCTGCGCGCGACGCCCCGCCGGCCGAACGGCCCACCGGCTCGGCACCCGGGCGCGGCGGGCTGCGGCGCGCGAGCGCCTGCTCGAAGGCATCGCGGCGGCCATCACCGGCCGGCGAAACCGCAGCGCGGGCCGGCGGCGTCGACGGTCTGAGTTCGGGCATGGCGTTCATCGGATCCTCCTGGCATGGTCGGCAGCGGCGCGACTGTCAGCCGCCTCCTCGAAAACCGCTTCTTCCGTCAGCAGCTGCCAGCGCCGGGCATCGCCGCGGTGACGCGCCTGCAGCGCATCGAGTCTGGCCTGCGCGTGCACGAAGGCGGCCTGGGCCTGTGCGAGCTGCTCGCGCGCCTGGGCCAGTTCGCCCTCGCAGCGGGTGACATGGCCGGCTGCGCCACGGCAGCCGCTGTCGAACTGCTCACGGCGCGCCTGCACGAGGGGCAGCATGCGATGCAGACGGTCGACCGAGCGGCGGGTCCATCCGGTGAAGTCCTCGCTGGCGGCACGCCAGCGGGCCTGGATGTCGAGCGCCTCGGCGAGCTGCGCGCGCGCGGCGCGCTCGGCCTCACGGCGCTCGGCAAGCTCGCGCTCCAGCGCGCTCAGGCGGATGCGGCGCACGCGCAGCACCTGGCGCATGTCCTCCAGCCGCTGTGCGCTCATCCGACCACCTTGGCCATGGCCATCATGGTCTCGCCCATGGAGACCGACTCGTCGGACTTCTGGCTGAGCAGCGCCTGGATCTGCGGCTGGCGCTGGACGGCCGCATCCGAGACCGGATCGGTGCCGGCCTTGTATTCGCCCATCTGGATCATGAACTCGAGTTCGGCATGCCGCGCCATGAGCTGGCGGATCACCGCCGCGGCCATCTGATGCGGCGGCTGGGTCACCCGGTTGAAGACCCGGCTCACGCTGCCGAGCACATCGATCGCCGGGTAGCGGAACTGCTGGGCGAGCTTGCGCGACAGCACGATGTGGCCATCGAGGATGGAGCGGACCTCCTCGCCGACCGGATCGGCCGTGTCCTCGTCCTCGAGCAGCACCGAATAGAAGCCGGTGATCGAGCCGCGAGCGTCGGTGCCGGCGCGCTCGAAGAGCCGCGGCAGCTCGGCGAACACCGAAGGCGGAAAGCCGCGCCGCACGGCCGGCTCGCCGGCGGCCAGACCGATCTCGCGCAGCGCACGGGCAAAGCGGGTGACCGAGTCCATCATCAGCAGCACATCGGCGCCCTCGGCCCGGAAGCCCTCGGCGATCGCGGTGGCGACATGGGCCGCGCGGGCCCGCTCCATCGAGGGCCGGTCGGAGGTGGCCACCACCAGCACGGTGCGCGCGCGCGCCTCGGGCCCTAGGCAGTCATCGATGAACTCACGCACCTCGCGGCCGCGCTCGCCGATCAGCGCCACCACATTGACCTGGCTGCGCCGTTGTCGGGCCAGCATGCCGAGCAGCGTGCTCTTGCCCACGCCCGCCCCCGCGAAGATGCCCACCCGCTGCCCGACGCCCACCGTGAGCAGGCTGTCGATCGCCCGCACCCCGGTGGGGAAGAGCTCATGGATGGGACGACGCCGCAAGGGGTTGGGCGCATCGGCGAACACCGGCCGGCGCGGCAGCGCAGCCGGCAGCGGCAGACCGCCATCGATGGGCACACCGCGCGCATCGAGCACCCGACCGAGCAGCGGGGCACCGAAGGGCACGGTGAGTTCCTGCGAGGCCACCACCACCTCGGCGGACAGCGACACGCCGTTCAAGGGCGCAAGTGGCATCAGCAGCGCCTGCCCGCCCGACAGGCCGACCACCTCGGCGGCGATCCGCACACCCGAATCGGGATCGACCAGCTCGCACTGCTGCCCGATGCGGGCGTCCAGGCCGGCCACGCGCAGCGTGGCGCCGACCGCCTCGACGAGCCGCCCGCGACGCCGGATGGTTCGCACATCGGCCAGGGCCCGCGCGAGCGGATCACCCGCGGGCAGGGATCGCAGCGGGGCCGCCCCGCTCGCAGCCGGATCAGTCACCGCGTGCGGCTCCCTCGTCACCCCGCCCACTCGCTGCGGCGAGGGCGGCACGCACGGCCGCGAGTTGCACCGGCAGACCCGCCTCGATCAGGCCACCGCCCGTGTCGATCTCGCAGTCGAAGGCGCCCAGGCCATCGCCCGGCAAGACCTGGACGCGGGGATGATCGCTGACCAGCCCCTGCCTGACCGCATCCACGAGATCGGCCGCGACCCGGACCCGGATCGTCGCGGTCGGTTCGAGTTCCTCGAGCGCGCGGGCGGCGATCGCACCGACCATCGCCACCGGTCCGAGCTGGCCCGCAATGCGCTCGACCACCGCCATCGCCAGGTGCACCACCCGGGCCTGCATCGCGGCCTGCTCGCGCGCCAACGACAGGTCGGCCGAGGCCGTAGCGGCGGCAACCGCCTGGGCGAACTCGGTACGCACCTCGGCCAGCCCCTGCGCGCGCCCTTCCTCGGCGGCCCGCGCGCGCAGCGCGTCGCACTCGGCGTCCAGGGCCTCCCGCAGACGGGCGACCCGCCGCAGCATGCCCACCGTGTCATCGACCGCCGAGACCTCATCGCGCTTGATCAGCGCGCGATTGGCCACGAGCGAGAACTCGGGACTGCGAAAGAGGGTAAGACGGCTCATGCCGCCCTGCCCTGCGAGTCGCGCTGGCGTCCCGCCCAGAGCATCCGGGCGTCGTCAGCCACCCGCGCCAGCAGGGCGGGCTCCACGCCGCCCAGCGCACTGGAGCGCGGGAACAGCATGGCCAGCCGCCGGCGCATCGCGACCGGCGCGCTGGCGCTGCGCAGCAGCACCTCACCGCCGAGCGCATGGAGCTGCGCCACCGGGTCGGCCTCCCAGGTCACGGCCAGAGCCGCCGCCCGGCCGACGCACAGGCGGGTGAGCACATCCAGACGCTCCTCGCCGATCACCTCGGCCACCCGCTTGAGCACCGAGCCGTCGATGCACTGCCGAAGCGCCCGTGCGCAGAGCACCGCGCCGGCGAGCACCGCGAGTTCCTGCCGACGCTCCCGCGGACAGTCAGCCCAGTCGGGCAGAGGCCCGATCGCCGACGCGTCGAAGTTCCAGAGTCCGGCGCGGCGCTCCCAGGCCGCGGTGAGCAGCGCGCTGGCGCGCCCGCCCGCCGGCGCGCTCAGCGGCGCACGGGAGGCGTCGGCTTCGAAGGCAATCTGGCCGAGCACCCGGGCCTCGTGGCACCAGCGCGCGCGGCGCGCCCGGGCATCGGCGAGACGGGCTGGCAGCGTGCTCTCGCTCATTCCTCCTCCGAGCGCATGCGCCAGCGGCGCTCACGCAGCATCCAGAACCCGGCCATCAGCAGCAGCAGCAGCACCGCCGCGCCGCCATAGGGAAGCAGGGAGGACAGCGACAGGCCTGCTGGCGCGGCACCCGCCTCGCCACGCGCGCGGGCGCCCTGCACCGCCTCGCGGGCCGGGAACAGCGAGACGGTAACGCTGTCGTAGGTGAGACCCTCGACGCTGTTGACCACCAGCGCCTTGATCTGCCCGATCTGGCCGCTGAGATCCACGCCCGGCCGATGCTTGACCATCACCGACGCCGAGGCGCTGCGCGGCTTGTCCGAAAGCGGGTCTCGATCGGGAACCGCCAGGTGAACGCGCGCCACCACCACGCCATCGATCGCCGAGATGGTGTTGGAGAGCTCCTGCGAGAGGCCGTAGATCAGCCGGGCCCGCTCCTCGAGCGGTGAGGACACGAAGCCCTCCTTCTTGAACACCCGGCCCAGGGACTCGAATTCGTCGCGCGGCAGGCCCTCGGCGCGCAGAGTGTCCACCGCACGCGCGAAGTCGCCACGCGACACACGCACCGTCCAGTTGGTGGAGTCCTTGGACTGCTTGCTGGCCTCGATGCCCGCGGTCTGCAGGGCCGCGATCATCTCGTTGGCCTGCCGCTCGTTCAGGTTCGAATAGAGGTCGGCCGCACTGCAGGCCGCCAGCAGCAGACAGGTGAACAGGATGGCCAGCCGGTTTCTCAGTCGTGTCATGCGCCTGCCTCAGATCGCGAGCCGGGTGGTCTGCCCGTCCCGCATCAGTTCCACCTCGCCCTCGGCGATCCGGGTGATCCGGTGCCCGGTGGGCAGCACTGCGCCCACGAAGTAGCGCGCCCCGTCGGCCGTGACCACATGGCCGTTCGGTCCATAGGCCACGCTCACCACCCGCTTGCCGGGGTCATCGGGCACGAGGGGGGCCTTCACCGCCGGCGCACGGGGCGCCGGCGTGAAATGGATCTCGAGACCGGCCAGACCCGGCACATCGCGGCGCACGGCCTCCTCGGCCCGACGCACCCGCTCGGGATCGGCCACGCCGACCTCGGCATGGATCACCCCGCGGCCGACATGACGCACCTGCGCCGGCAGCCCGTTGACCCGAAACACATCGGACACCTGGCGCACGATGTGCTGGCCAGACGTGAGCTCCACCGAAGCGCCGGTACCGGCCCGCGTCACCAGGTCAGCGATCTGCGCGCGCTGCGAGTCGGTGTCGACGAAGCCTCGCACCACCGGACTGGAGGCGCCCTGCTCCACCCTGAGATGGCCATGACCGTGGTCGCGCAGCACCGCGCGCAGGCGCTCGGACAGCGAGCCGAGGGGCGCGCTGTTCATCGCGATCACCATGGGGGCGAGCCAGGCCACCGACAGGGCAATCATCAGGCAGCCGGCCATCGCGAGCGGCACCTGCCAGGCCAGGCGACGGCCGCGAGCGGCGGCGCGGCTGCTGCGCTGCCAGGACTGGCTGAGCTCTCGGACCTGCGCCTCCGAGGGCTCGGCGCCGCGTGCATCGAGCACGGGGGCGGGATCGCCGTCGGCGTTCGCGGCGACATCGGAGATCTCGTCCGCGGCATCGGGCTCGATGGCCCGCTCCTGGGCGAGCTGGTTGGCCAGACGCCGGCAGGCAGACCCGCCACGACCGCGCGACGAGCCCACGGCGAGCATGGCGTCGCCAAGGGCGAACGGCACCCAGCGGGGCAGCACCACCGAACGGCCCGCCGGCACCGTCATGCCGAGCAGATTCACCTGCCCCTGCTCGACCTGCAGCCGCACATCCTCCCCTTCCTGGATCAGCGTGGCACGCAGACCGAGCAGGGAGGGATGGCGGATGACCACATCGCAGCCGAGATCGAAGCCGATGCTCAGCCGCTCGCC
>NZ_CEXFHW010000157.1:0-9435 GCF_982640115.1 Quisquiliibacterium sp.
GCGTTGCCTGCCGTGTCCCGGCCCGTGGCCTGGGCATACAGCGACGCGCCCGAGCCCGGTGTGCCGACCACCAGCCGGTCATCGACCGTGACCCAGATCTCCTGGCCAGCAGTCCCGAAGAAGCGAACACCCCAGGTGCGGTCCGTGCCCGCGTTGGCGACGAAGCCGCTCTGCAGGGCAGTCTGCGAGGTGGCCGCCACCCCGGCTGCGGCCGCGAGCAGATAGCAGGTGCCGGCCTGCCCCTGGTTGACATCCTGGTAGCTGGTACCGCCAACGATGAGCGGCGCCGAGAAGCGCTCGTAGACCCCGGTGGCCGCGCCGGCTGCGGGGTTGGCCTTGTCACCCTCCACCGCGGGGTTGGGCAGGTCCTTGCCAAGGAGCCACTTGTCACGCAGCAGCGCGAGGTTCGCCCGCGGCATGGCCGCCGACAGATTGCCCAGCGCGGTGGTGGTGCCCGCACCACCGGTGAACACCGCGTTGGCGGTGGATCCATTGACCATCTGACCGAAGACATACCCGAGGTAGCCGGTCTCGGCGCCATTGAGGTCACGCGACGAGAACACCGATGCTGACTGAACGGCGATCGTCTTGAGGTCATCGACGATGTTCTGGCCCACCACATCGCCAACCGTCACCGCGCCAAGCGCCGCATCGATCACGCGCAGCAGCCCTGCGTGGTCGATCTTGCTGCCGCCGGCAGTCAGCGTATCGACCTCCGTACGCACGGCCGCGGTCTTGATGGCGGCGCTCCAGCCCGCCGGCGGACCGTCACCGTAGAGCGGCCGGACTGCGCCCGATGCAAGAGCTTGGACCGATGACGCGGCACTGGCCGCATTCGCAGCGGATAAAGGTTCGTCGAGAGAGGACATGGGATGATCTCCTGAACTTCCCGCTGCGACGATGCGCGGTGCAACCCCGGATTATCGCGAAAAACCGCGACCGCGTTACGACAGCGGTTCCGACCAGCGCGCCTCGCACCATGCATTCACCGCCGCCCGCTGCGCCGGCGTGAAGTGCAGGCCCAGCTTGGTGCGGCGCCAGAGGACATCGTCCGCGCTGCGCGCCCATTCCTCGCGATGCAGCCACTCGAGCTCGGACTCGTGCAGACCCGGTGCCACTTCGGCTCCCGATGGCAGTGCAAGGAGACGCCGCACCCGTGAACCGTGCGCGCGCGCCAGACGGCGCAGGAGTGCGGGCGGACGGTCCGGATGCTGAGCGACGAGTTCGGTCACGAAGGCCTCGAACGCGGCCACGACATCCCCGCCCTGCGGCAGGCCATCGCCGGCCAGATCGCCTCCGGGCAACACGGCCTGCCCAGTCCATGCCCGTGCCGGTCTGCCGAGCGCAGCGCAGAGCTGGTCAGCAGCCTCCTCGGCGAGCTTGCGGAAGGTGGTGATCTTGCCGCCCCAGACCGACAGCAGCGGCGCGCCGTCGGCGTCGAGCTCGAGCGCATAGTCGCGGGTGATGGCCGAGGGGTCACCCGACGCGTCATCAAGCAGCGGCCGCACGCCGCAGTAGCGCCAGACCACATCGGCCGGCGTGACGCCGCGCGCGAAATAGCGCGAGGCCTGCTCGCACAGGTAGGCAACCTCGGCATCATCGGTGCGGGCCTCGCCCGGCGGGCCGTGGTGCTCGACATCGGTGGTGCCGATAAGCGTGAACGCGTCCTCATACGGGATCGCGAAGATGATGCGCCGGTCGGGGCTCTGAAAGATGTAGGCGTGATCGTGCGTGAAGAGCCGCGGCACCACGCTGTGGCTCCCCTTGATGAGGCGCAACGCGCGCGGCCGCGGCGCGTGGGCGTGGTCAGCCAGGAACTGCGCTGCCCAGGGGCCGGCGGCATTGACCAGGGCGGCGGCCGACACCCTCCGCTCATGGCCATCGGCGGCGCGCAGCCGCGCCTGCCAGCGGCCCTCGTGGCGGCGCGCGTCGACGCAGGCGGTGCGGGTGAGCACGGTGGCGCCGCGCGCGGCGGCGTCGACCGCATTGAGCACCACCAACCGGGCGTCATCGACCCAGCCATCGGAATAGACGAATCCCTGCTGCCAGCCCGGGCGCAGCGGCACGCCGGCGGCATGCCGGCGCAGATCCACCGATCGAGAACCCGGCAGCAGCTCGCGCCGCGCCAGATGGTCATAGAGGAACAGGCCCAGCCGGATCAGCCAGGCGGGACGCATGCCGGGATCGTGCGGCATGACGAAGCGCAGCGGCCACATGATGTGCGGCGCGCTGCGCAGCAGCCGCTCGCGCTCGGCCAGCGCCTTGCGCACCAGCAGGAACTCGCGGTGCTCGAGGTAGCGCAGGCCGCCATGGATGAGCTTGGTGGACGACGAGGAGGTGTGGCCGGCAAGATCGTCGCGCTCGGTGAGCACCACCGACAGGCCGCGCCCGGCGAGGTCACGGGCGATGCCGGCGCCATTGATGCCGCCGCCCACCACCAGCACGTCGCAGCGCAGGTCGGAGGACGCGTCGAACGGAAGTGGATTCATGGACGGTTCCGACAACGGCGCGAGGGCGCCAACACAGCGCGTTGCCGGATCATTCCGGCGTGAGCCCCTTGCGACGAACCACCTCGCGCCAGCGCTCGATCTCGCGGCGCTGGAACTCGCCGTATTCCTCGGGCCGGTTGGCCACCACATCGAACCCCTGCTGCGCGAAGCGGCTGCGGACCTCGGCATGGCTGAGGGCTGCGACGAGTTCGGCGTGCAGCCGGCTGATGATCTCGCGCGGCATGCCGCGCGGGCCCATGAAGGCCTGCCAGGAGGTGACCACGAAGCCCGGCACACCTTGCTCGATCATGGTGGGCGTGTCAGGCAACTGCGGCCGACGGGCTTCGCTGGTGACCGCGAGGGCCTTGAGCCGCCCTGCCCGGATGTGCGGCACCGCTGCGCCCATGTTCTGGAACGAGGCATCGACATTGCCGCCCATGAGATCGGCCATGGCCGCCGCGCCGCCGCGATACGGGATGTGCACGCCGAAGGTGTTGGTCTGCAGCTTGAAGAGCTCGGCCGAGAGATGATCGGATGAGCCGGTGCCCGACGAGGCATAAGACAGCCGGCCCGGGTTGCGCCGCGCGTAATCGATCAGCCCCTTCAGATCGGAAACCGGCAGCGAGGGCGAAGCCACCAGCACATTCGGCGTGGTGACTGCCAGGGTGAGCGGCTCGAGGTCCTTGAGCGGGTCGTAGGACAGGCGTGGCTGCAGGGCGGCGTTGATCGCGAAGGTGCCGATCGAGCCCACCATGAGGGTGTAGCCGTCAGGCGGCGACCGCATCACATACTCGGCAGCGATCGCCCCGTTGGCGCCGGGCCGGTTCTCGACCACCACGGTCTGGCCGATGTTGGCCTGCATGCGCGCACCCACGCTGCGGGCCACGATGTCGGAGGAGCCGCCGGCCACGAAGGGCACCACGATGCGCACCGGCCTCGCTGGCCAGGCCTGCGCGCGCACGGCAAGAGGGCCAGCCAGCGCACCGGCGGCCAGAGCACCGCGCAGCAGGCCGCGGCGGGACTGATCGGTCATGGTGTTCTCCTGGAGAGCGCGAACCGGGTTCAGCCCGCCAGCGCGAACGGCGCGGGTTCGAGCGTCTCGGCGCGCCTGAGCGCGCGGCCGATGGCCTCGGCACCCTGCGCACCGTTGACCGCAACACGGCCGTTGACCACGAAGAAAGGCACGCCACCGATGCCGGCATCGCGCATGCCGGCATCCACACGCGCCACCTCGTCGGCCAGGGCAGGGTCGGAAAGCGCGAGCGACACCTGCGCCTCGGTCAGCCCGGCGGCAAGACCGAGCCGTGTGAGCTCGGCGGCGTCACAGAGGTTGGCTCCCTCCTGGAAGTAGGCCGCGAACAGCACTTCGGCCATGCGCGACTGCAGCGCAGGTCCGCCCGCCTCGAGAGCCGCGGCGAGCAGCGCATGCGGCCGCAGGGTGCTGGGCTGGCGGGCGATGCGATCGAGCGCCAGCGGCAGCGCCACCTCGGCGGCAGCGGCGCGCACATTGGCGTACAGCCGGCTGGTGTCGGCCGTGCCGAACTTGGCAGTGAGGTACTCGGCACGCGATGCACCCTCAGGCGGCATGGCGGGGTTCAGCTGGAAGGGATGCCAGACCACCTCGGGCTGCGCCTGGCCAGGATGCTCGGCCGCCCACGCGGCGAGCGCCGATTCGAGCTGGCGCTTGCCGATGAAGCACCAGGGACAGACCACATCGGAAACCACATCGATCCGCATCCGCGCTCTCCCAAGGGCGGCACCACGCGGCTATAGTGCGCGGGCCTCGTTCGAAGGCCCACACTATAGACGCTCAGGAGACCCGCCATGACTTCCAATCTCACTCGCCGCCAGCTGCTTGCCGGCCTTGGCGCCGCCAGCGTGCCGCTGCTGGGCGCCGGGCCCGCTCGCGCCCAGGCCTGGCCCAACAAGCCCATCCGCATCATCTGCGGCTACCCCGCGGGCGGGCTCACCGACATCTTCGCGCGCGCCTACGGCGAGCACATCGGCCAGCGGCTGGGCCAGCAGGTGGTGGTGGAGAACCGCACCGGGGCGGGCGGCTCGATTGCGGCGCAGGCGGTGAAGGCCGCGCCCGCGGATGGCTACACGCTGATGTTCACGATCTCCACCACGATGATCATGAACCGGGTGCTCTACAAGACCCTGCCCTACGACGCCGACAAGGACTTCGTGCTGATCTCCAGCATGTACGCGGGTCAGCTGCCGCTGATCGTGAACAAGAACCTCGGCGTGAGCAATCTGAAGGAATTCGTGGAGTACGCACGCCGCAACAAGGTGTCGCTGGGCACCTACTCGCCCGGTTCGTTCGCGCACATTGCCGTGGCCGAGATCAACCGCATCTTCAAGTTGAACATCGAGGCGGTGCACTACCGCGGCGAGGCACCCATGTGGCAGGACGTGGCTGCCGGGGTGATCCAGGGTGGCACCGGCAGCACGGCAGCGGCCAATGCCGTGCTGTCCTCGGGCGTAGGCCGTGCCATTGCGGTTCCCGGGCCACGGCGCATGCGCAACATCCCCGAGGCGGCCACCTATCTCGAGCAGGGCGTGACCGACAAGGCATTCCAGCTGAAGGGCTTCATCTGCATGGTGGGTCCCACCGGCATGCCCGCCGAGATCGTGCAGAAACTCTCCGACCTGATGGTCGAGGGCGGCAAGACCGAGCGGGTGCAGAAGATCCTGAACACCTTCGGCATCGAGGAAGCCGCGGTGAGCCACCAGGAATTCCGCAAGCTCTACGACGAAGAGGCCCCGGTCTGGATCTCGCTCGTGAAGGGCCTGGGCCTCACCCCGCTCTGATCGGCACGCGCCCATGGGCACCGCAGTCATTCATGTCGAGCGGCTCGGCCGGCGCTTCGCGTCGGGCACGCAGGCACTCACCGACGCGACACTGAGCGTGGCGGCGGGCGAGTTCGTCGCGCTGCTCGGCCCCTCGGGCTGCGGCAAGAGCACGCTGCTGCGGCTGGTGGCCGGGCTCGATGCGCCCAGCGAGGGCGCGGTGCATCTGCAGGCGCCGGCGGGCCCCGGCGGTCTGCCGCCGGTGGGCTTCGTATTCCAGGAGCCCACGCTCATGCCCTGGGCGAGCGTGGCCGACAATGTCTGGCTGCCGCTGCGCCTGGCCGGGCAGAACCGCGCGCAGGCAAGGGCCGCGGTGCAGGCGCAGCTCGACGCCGTGGGCCTGCGCGGCTTCGAGAACGCCTACCCGCGCGAACTCTCCGGCGGGATGCGCATGCGGGTGTCGATCGCCCGGGCGCTGGTGGCGCAGCCCGGCGTGCTGCTGATGGACGAGCCTTTCGCGGCGCTGGACGAGATCACGCGCCTGCGCCTGAACGAGGACCTGCTCGGCTGGTGGGCGGCGCGCGCGCTCACCGTGCTCTTCGTGACCCACAGCGTGTTCGAGGCGGTGACGCTGGCGCAGCGCATCGTGGTGATGAGCGCGCGCCCGGGCCGCATCGCCGAGATCATCGACAACCCGGGCGGCCAGCAGCGTGACGACCACTGGCGCGGTTCGCCCGACTTCGCAGCCCGCTGCGCGCGGGTGTCGCAGGCCCTGCGCCGCGCCGCCGAGGCGCAACCCGGCGCCACCGCGCCGTGAGCCTCGCCGCATGAAACTCGAACGCGCCCTGCCCTGGCTGGTGTTCGCGGCCGCCCTGGCAACCTGGGAGATCTGGGTGCGGGTGGCCGAGGTGCCGCACTACATCCTGCCTTCGCCCAGCCTGGTGGCCAGCACCCTGGCGCAGCACTTCCAGTCGCTGGCGCCAGCCTGGTGGTACACGGTGAAAATCACGGTGGGCGCGCTGGCCCTGTCGGCGGCCAGCGGGGTGCTGCTGGCCAGCCTGTTCGCGCTCTCGCCCTGGGTGGAGCGCTCCTTCCTGCCCTTTGCGATCGTGCTGCAGGTCACCCCGATCGTGGCCATCGCGCCGCTGATCCTGATCTATGTCGACAGCACCACCGCAGCCCTGCTGCTGTGCGCCTGGATCGTGGCCTTCTTCCCGATCCTCTCCAACACCGTGATCGGGCTGCGCTCGGCCGACGCCAATCTGCGCGACCTGTTCACGCTCTACCGGGCTACGCCCTGGCAGCGCCTGCGGCTGCTGCTCACGCCCTCGGCGCTGCCCTACTTCATCGGCGGGCTGAAGATCGCGGGCGGGCTCTCGCTGATCGGCGCAGTGGTGGCCGAGTTCACCGCCGGCGCGGCCGGACGCGAGACCGGGCTGGCCTCGCGCATCCTCGAGGCGAGCTTTCGCACCGAGACCCCGAAGATGTTCGCGGCGCTGGTGCTGGTCTCGCTCACCGGCGTGGCGATCTTCTGGCTGTTCAACGGTCTGTCGCGGCTGCTGCTGGGGCGCTGGCACGAGTCGGAGCGCTAGGCTGCATCCGGGCGCAGGCGCCAGCCGGGGCGCTAGACTGCCGTCATGGCCGCGCGCGGGCGCCGGCCGCACGCCTCCTCGGCCCGCATCGCTTCCGGAGATCACCGCATGACCCGTATCCGCTCACTGGCGGCGCGCGCGCTGCTCGCGCTGCTGCTGCCCGCCGCCCCCGCGCTGCATGCGCAGGACAAGGTGGTGTTCGCCACCAACTGGAAGGCGCAGGCCGCCCACGGCGGCTTCTACCAGGCGCTGGTCGACGGCACCTACCGCAAGGCCGGCCTGGAGGTGACCATCCAGCAGGGCGGGCCGCAGGTGAACAACCGCCCGCTGCTGCCGGCCGGCAAGATCGACTTCCTGATGACCGGTAACCTGCTGCACTCCTTCGACAATGTGAAGAACGGCCTGCCGATCACGGTGGTGGCGGCGATCTTCCAGAAGGACCCGCAGGCGCTCATCGCGCATCCCGGCCAGGGATACGAGAACTTCGCTGCCCTCGCCAAGGCGCCGGTGGTGCTGGTGGCCAAGGACGGCCAGTTCAGCTGGTGGCAGTGGCTGAAGGTGCAGCACGGCTTTCGCGACGAGCAGCTCAAGCCCTACACCTACAACCTCTCGCCGTTCCTCGCGAACAAGTCGGCGGTGCAGCAGGGCTACTCGGTGGCCGAGCCGATCTACATCGAGAACCAGGGCCGCTTCAAGCCGGTGGTGCACCTGCTGGCCGACCACGGCTTCTCCACCTATTCCACGCTGATCGAGGCGCGCACCGACACCGTCCGCAACAAGCCCGACCTGGTGCGCCGCTTCGTCGAGGCCTCGATCACCGGCTGGTACGGGTATCTCTACGGCGACCGCAAGGCGGCCAATGCGCTGATGCGCAAGGAGAACCCGGAACTCACCGATGACGAGATCGAGCGCTCGGTGGCCCTGATGAAGCAGCAGGGCATTGTCGATTCCGGCGAGGCGCTGGAGCGCGGCATCGGCGCCATGAACGAGGCGCGCGTGCGCGACTTCCTCGAGAAGATGACCCGGGCCGGTCTGTTCAAGCCCGGCGAGGTGGATGTGCGCAAGGTGGCGAACTACGAGTTCGTCAACCGGGGGGTGGGGAGGGAGTTGCGGAAGTAGTCGCCCCCTCGAACGCCCGCGCCGCGCAGTCAGCCAGCGCATCGCGCAGCCAGCGGTGGCCGGGGCGCTGCTGCTGGCGGCGGTGCCAGGCAAGGTCGACATGCAGCGCCGGCATATCCACCGGCAGCGGGCGGATGGCCAGCTCGCCGGCAATGCCGGTGGACGGCACGAAGCGCTCAGGCATCACGGTGAGCAGGTCCGAGCCGGCCACCACCTGGCCGGCGGTGAAGTACTGGTTCACGGTGAGTACCACCCGACGCTGCCGCTTGATGGCAGCCAGCGCCTGATCGACGAAGCCGTAGGGCCGGCCCGAGAAGCTCACCAGCAGGTGGTGCGCGGCGCAGAAGGCATCCAGGGTGAGCTCGCCGGCGGCCAGTGGGTGGTCGCGGCGCATCACGCACACATAGCGGCCGTCGTAGAGCCGCTGCGTCAGGAAGGCCGCGGGGGCGGCATCGGTCATGCTGCGCTGCAGGATAGCGGCCATCATCACCGGGAAGTAGCCGATCGCGAGATCGAGCTCGCCCCCCTCCAGCAGCTCACGCGGATCGCGGGTGGTGAGCGGCAGCACCCGCAGCGACACCCCTGGCGCCGTGGTCTCGATGCGATTGATCAGTGGCGGCATCAACAGGCTGGCCGTGGCATCGGCCATGGCCAGGACGAAGCTGGTCTCGGTCCGGGCAGGATCGAAGTCAGTGGGCGCTAGCACCTCCTGAATAGCTTCCAGGGACTGGCGTACGGTGGGCCAGATGCTCAGCGCGAGCGGCGTGGGCTGCACCCCGTAACCGGCCCGGGTGACCAGTTCATCGCCCACCACCTCGCGCAGGCGACGCAACGCATTGCTGACCGCCGACTGGGTGAGCGACAGGTTCCGGGCGGCACGGGTGAGGTTGCGCTCGACCATGATCTCGTCGAACACCCGCAGCAGATTCAGGTCGAGCTGGCGGAAGTTGAGGCCCATGACATTTATCTTTCAGATAATTGACATGACAAATGATAACTTGAAATCGTTGTTGCGATGCCGCAAATTCAGGGCATGGGGCAGCGCAGTTCGCGCCGCCCGACCTGACAGGAGATCGCAACATGACCACCCTGAGCACCACCCACGAAGGCCTGGAACGCATCCTGGAGATCGGCCGCGTCGTCGGTCACGGCCTTGATCGCGCCCCCAGCCCTTACGCCGCGCCGGCCACGCCGCTCTTCACCCGCATCGGTCGCGCGCTGAGCGCCCTGGGCGAGAGCATGGCCGCCGCCCGTGCGGAGGAGGCGTACCGGGAACTGGCCCGACACGACCACCGGCTGGCCGCCGAACTGCGCGCCGCCGCTGCCCGCAGCAGCCGCGACTGAGTCAGCATGCCCGGCCGGGAGCGCCTCGGCCGGTTGAGTCCCGGCCTGAATCCCGGCCGGTTTGCCCGCGCAGCCCGGCCGATGCCGGCGCGCGGGCC
>NZ_CEXFHW010000158.1:0-9356 GCF_982640115.1 Quisquiliibacterium sp.
AGCCGCTCACCCGCCATGGCGCGGGTCTTCGACTGCAGGCTGAGGCCCTCGCGCACCAGCGTCTCGAAGGCCTTGCCCGGCTCCATGCGCGCCTTGGCGAAGGCGCCCAGGCCGGCCAGCCAGATCTTCTCGGCCGATTCGCGGATCACATCGGCGATCTGGCCGCCTTCGTCCTTTTCCTTGGCGAGCTGCTTGAGCTTCCTGACCATGCTGGATCACTCCCTGTCTGCGTGCCGGCGGACCATCCGCCAGCGATGGGGCCGAGTGTAGACCCGCGTGTCTAGGGGGCGCACCCTAAAGCGGCCCGGGATGAGTCGGCGCACCGCCGCGGCCGCTTGCCGCTGCCGCTGCCCGGTGCAATCATCGGCCGGCTTCCGGGCCGGCCCGGACACCCACATCAACACCCTGCGCGGAGACACCCCATGGCCTACTTCCTCACCGGCGCCACCGGCTTCATCGGCAAGCGTCTGGTCCGCAAGCTGCTCGCGCGACGCGGCGCGGTCGTGCACTTCCTGATCCGCGATGCCTCGCCCGAGAAGCTCGCCGCGCTGCACGAGTTCTGGGGGGTGGACGGCCGCCGGGTGGTGCCGGTGGTGGGCGACATCACCCGCCCCGGTCTGGGCCTGAAGGCGGCCGAGCGCCGCGCGCTGGTCGGCAAGATCCGCCATGTGTACCACCTGGCTGCGGTGTATGACCTCGGCGCCGACGCCGAGTCGCAGGGGAAGGTCAATGTCGAGGGCACGGCCAATGTCGTGGCCTTCGCCAACGAGATCAAGGCCGGCTGTCTGCATCATGTGAGCTCGATCGCCGCCGCCGGCCTGTTCGAGGGCATCTGGCGCGAGGACATGTTCGACGAGGCCGAGGGCCTGGACCATCCCTACTTCGCCACCAAGCACGAGTCCGAGGGCATCGTGCGCGCGCAGGCGAAGGTGCCGTTCCGCATCTACCGGCCGGGCATGGTGATCGGTGATTCGGTTACCGGCGAGATGGACAAGATCGACGGCCCCTACTACTTCTTCAAGCTCATCCAGCGCATGCGCCGCCTGCTGCCCTCGTGGATGCCGACCATCGGCATCGAGGGTGGGCGCATCAACATCGTGCCGGTGGACTTCGTGGTCAACGCGCTCGACCACATCTCCCATGCCCGCGATCTCGACGGACGCTGCTTCCATCTGGTCGACCCCGAACCGATGCGCGTCGGTGATGTGCTCAACACCTTCGCCAGCGCGGCCCACGCGCCCTCGATGACGCTGCGCATCAACGCCGCGCTGCTCGGCTTCATTCCGCGCGGCGTCAAGAAGAGCCTGCTCGCGCTCACCCCGGTGCGGCGCATCCGCGATGTGCTCATGAAGGACCTCGGCCTGCCCGAGGACATCCTGCAGTTCGTCAACTACCCCACCCGCTTCGACTGCCGCGAGACCACCGCCGCGCTCAAGGGCTCGGGCATCGCCTGTCCGCGCCTGGCCGACTATGCCTGGGTGATCTGGGACTACTGGGAGCGCCACCTCGACCCCGACCTGTTCATCGACCGCAGCCTGCGCGGCCAGGTGGCCGGCAAGGTGGTGCTGGTGACCGGTGGCTCCTCGGGCATCGGCCTGGCGGCGGCGATCAAGCTCGCCCAGGCGGGTGCCATCACCATCGTCTGCGGCCGCGACGAGGACAAGCTGCAGGAGGCCCGCCAGCAGGTGGCCGCGCTCGGTCACGAGCTGCATACCTTCGCGGTCGACCTCGCCGATCTGCAGGATGCCGACCGCATGGTGAAGTGGCTGCTCGACACGCACGGCGGGGTCGACTTCCTGGTCAACAACGCCGGTCGCTCCATCCGTCGCGGCATCGAGAACAGCTACGACCGCTTCCACGACTTCGAGCGCTGCATGCAGCTCAACTACTTCGGGGCGCTGCGCCTGACCATGGGCCTGCTGCCGGCGATGCAGGCGCGTGGCGGCGGCCAGGTGATCAACATTTCGTCGATCGGCGTGCTGACCAACGCGCCGCGCTTCTCGGCCTATGTGGCCTCCAAGGCCGCGCTCGACGCCTGGACCCGCTGCGCCTCCTCGGAGTTCGCCGATGTGGGCATCAAGTTCACCACCATCAACATGCCGCTGGTGCGCACGCCGATGATCGCGCCCACCCGTCTCTACAACAATGTGCCCACCCTCTCGCCTGACGAAGCCGCCGACCTGGTGGTCGAGGCGATCGTCAGCAAGCCGGTGCGCATCGCCACCCGGCTGGGCGTGGTCGGTCAGGTGATGCACGCGCTCATTCCGCGGGTGGCGCAGGTGGTGATGAACACCTCGTTCCGGATGTTCCCTGACTCCGATGCCGCCAAGGGCCGCGAGGGCGGGCGCGCGGCGCAGCTCAGCGCCGACCAGGTGGCGTTCCAGCAGCTGATGCGCGGCATCCACTTCTAGCCCGCGCATGAGCGTCTCTGCGGGCGGCCCCGGCAGCCTCGACGACGACCCGCCCGGTCGGCCCGGTCATGGCGGACGCGGCCAGCCCGACCCGCCCGACGACGCCGGCGAGCGTCTGGCGCGCGCCGCCGCGCAGGTGGCGAGCCTGCGCCGGGCGATCGCGGCTGATGCCGGGCTGCGCGAGGCCACCGGCGCCGTCAAGCGCTGGCAGGCTGCGCGGCTGGCCCGCACCCATGCCGACCTGCTGGCCGATGCCGGTACGGCGCCCGCGGCCCGCTTCTTTCTCGACGACCTCTACGGCGCCAAGGACTTCTCGCGCCGTGACACCGAGCTGATCCGGCTGCTGCCCACGCTCAGCCGCCTGCTGCCCGAACGTGCCCTGCATACTGTGGCCGATGCGGTGGAGCTCGATGCCCTCACCGAGCGGCTCGACGAGAGCCTGGCCCGCGCCCTGGGCGAGACCGCCGGGCAGGGCCTGGACGAGGCCGCCTATGCCCGCGCCTATCGCCAGCCCGGCGCCGCCGAGGCCCGCGCGCATCAGCTCGACCTCGTGCTGCGCATCGGCCGCTCGCTGGAGGGGCTGGTGTCGCATCCTGCCATCGGGCGCCTGCTCTCGGCGATGGCGCTGCCGGCGCGGCTGGCCGGGGTGGGGCAGATGCATGACTTCCTCAGCCGGGGTTTCGCGGCCTTCGCCGGCCTGCCCTCGACCAACGCCTTCCTGGCGCGGATCGACCGCCGCGAACGGGCGATCATGGCCGCGCTGCTCGGTGGTCAGGACCGTCACTGGATCAGTCAGCCCGATTCGGGTTAGAATCTGAGGCTTTTCGTCATCCTTGCCGCGGTGCCTGACGCCGGCCCGCGGCCTTTGCCGGTTTCCGGCCTTCGTCCACAAGGAGTCCTGATGCGTCACTACGAAGTCATTTTCATCGTCCACCCGGATCAGAGCGAGCAGGTGCCCGCCATGATCGACCGGTACAAGGCGATGGTCGAAGCCCAGCAGGGCAAGATCCACCGGGTGGAAGACTGGGGCCGGCGCCAGCTGACCTATCCCATCCAGAAGGTGGCCAAGGCCCACTATGTGCTCATGAACATCGAGTGCCAGCCAGCCACGCTGGCCGAACTCGAGCACGCCTTCCGCTTCAATGATGCCGTGCTGCGCCACCTCACCGTGGCCATGCGCAAGGCCGAGACCGGCCCGTCGCCCATGTGGAAGCAGATCCAGCGCGAGGAGGCCAAGAAGGCCCCCGAACCCCAGCCCAGCGCCGCCTGACGCGTCCCGGCCCCACGCCGTGACTGCGCCCGGCAGCGTCACCGCCGCCAACCGGCTGCGACTGCAGGCCCGTCTGATCGCCAGCGAAGGTCTGCGCCACACGCCGGCGGGCATCCCGGTGGTCGATGCCACCCTGGCGCACCAGTCGGCGCAGTCCGAGGCGGGTCTGGCCCGAACGGTCGAGCTGGAACTCGCAACGCGGTTTGCAGGGGCGCTGGCCAAGCGGGCGGCGGTGCTGCCGATGGGTACGGCGCTGCAGGTGGAGGGCTTTCTGGCCCCCCGGCGGCGGCAGTCCCGGCAGCTGGTGCTGCATGTCAATGAATTTGAACTGATCGAGGTGTGATATGGCGTTCTTTCGCCGTGGTCCCAAAGATGGCAAGAAGAAGCGTCCGGCTCAGAACGCGCTGTTCAAGCGCAAGAAGTTCTGCCGGTTCACTGCAGAGAAGGTGGAGTACATCGACTACAAGGATGTCGAGCTCCTCAAGGATTTCATCACCGAGACCGGCAAGATCATCCCGGCCCGTCTCACCGGCACCAAGGCCCGCTACCAGCGTCAGCTGACCGAGGCCATCAAGCGCGCCCGCTTCCTGGCGCTGCTGCCGTTCACCGACAACCACTGATCGACGCCGGAGCACACCATGCAGATCATTCTGCTCGAACGCGTCCTGAACCTCGGCTCGCTGGGCGATGTCGTCCGCGTCAAGGACGGCTACGCGCGCAACTACCTCATCCCCACCGGCAAGGCGCGTCGCGCCACCGCGTCGGCCATCAAGGAATTCGAGGCGCGCCGCGCCGATCTCGAGAAGGCCCAGGCCGACAAGCTCGCCGCGGCCCGCGCCGAGGGCGAGCGCCTTGCCGGCTCCAGCGTCACCATCGCCCAGAAGGCGGGGGTCGACGGCCGGCTGTTCGGCTCGGTCACCAACTTCGACATCGCCACCGCCCTGGGCGGTCAGGGCTTCAAGGTCGACAAGGCCATGGTCCGGCTGCCCAACGGCCCGATCAAGGCCATCGGCGAGCACGGCGTGCAGGTCGCGCTGCACTCCGATGTCGTGGTCGAGGTCACCATCGCGGTCACGCCCGAGGCCTGAGCCTCGCGCGTCGCGGGCGCATGGCGCCCGCCCTGACGGGGGCCGCTGGCCCCCGTTTTCATGGCAGCCTGCGTCGGACGGGCGGCCTGCCGGGCAGTCCCCGCCGGGGCCGGGAGCCCGATAAGATAGGCCTCGCGCGCCAGGTGACCCCCTCATGAGCAGCCCCGACGACTCCTTTCCCCCGCCCTCGGCGCCCATCGACCGCGAGGTCGCGGCGCTGCGGTTGCCACCCCACTCCATCGAGGCCGAGCAGGCGGTGCTCGGCGGGCTGATGCTCGACAACCAGGCCTTCGAGCGGGTGGCCGACATCCTGCGCGAGGATGATTTCTACCGTCACGACCATCGTCTGGTCTGGCAGCAGATCGCCCGCCTGATCGAGCGCAACCAGCCTGCCGATGTGGTCACGGTCTTCGAGGCCCTCAAGACCGCCGGCAAGGCCGAGGAGGCGGGCGGGCTGCAGTACCTCAACGCCCTGGCCCAGGAGACCCCCTCGGCGGCCAATGTCCGGCGCTACGGCGAGATCGTGCGTGACCGCGCCATCCTGCGCCGGCTGATCGCCACCTCCGACCAGATCGCCACCGAGGCCTTCAACCCGCAGGGCAAGGACACCCGCCAGCTGCTCGACGAGGCCGAGTCACGCATCTTCAAGATCTCCGAAGACGGCTCGCGCGGCGCGGCCGGCTTCCAGCCGCTCACCGCGCTGATCAGCCAGGTGGTCGAGCGCATCGACACCCTCTACAACCGCGGCGGCAGCAGTGATGTCACCGGGGTGCCCACCGGCTTCTCCGATCTCGATCGCATGACCTCCGGCCTGCAGCCCGGCGATCTGGTGATCGTGGCCGGGCGGCCCTCCATGGGCAAGGCCCAGCCCGATGACGCGCCGGTGCGCACCCCGCAGGGCTGGGTCCGCATCGACAGTCTGCGTGTGGGTGATGCCATCGCCTCGGTCGATGGCCGGCCCTCCCGGGTGACCGGCGTCTACCCGCAGGGGCGATGCCCGGTCTGGCGGCTGCGCTTTTCCGACGGCCGTCAGGCGGTGGCCTGCGCCGAACATCTCTGGCGGGTGCGGGTGGGCCGTGGCGTGCGGCCGCGCGTGGTCAGCACCGCCTGGCTGGCCCGGCAGCTCGCCCGGCCCGGCACGCGCGTGCCGCTCACCATCGACCTGCCGGAGGGCCGCTTCGGTCATCACGATCCGTTGCCGTTCGACCCCTTCGCGCTCGGCCTGCTGATGCGCTCGGCCGATGAGGCCGCCGACGATGATGCCGCGCGGCGCGAGGCGGTCTGGGCTCAGGCCCTGGCCGGTCTGCTCCAGGATGCGGCCATGCGCGCGCGGCTGGGTCGGATGATGCGCGAGGCGAGGGTGCCGGCCCTCCACGGAGACGAACCGCTCGCCGCCAGCGCAGATGCCGTCGCTGCGGCCACCGCCACCGCCACCGCCGCCACCATCGGGATCCCTGCCGATGCCTCTGCCCAGCCGGATGCCCGAGCCCTGCGCGAGCGCCTGCGCGTCCTGGGTCTGTGGGCGGCCGACTTGCAGGCGCTGCGCTTGCCGGCGTGCTTCCTGGAGTCCGGGCGCGAGTCGCGCATCGCGCTGCTCGACGGCCTGCTCGGCGCCTCGGCGCAGGCGGGGCGCGACGGCCTGCTGCGGCTCAGGGTGCGGGCGTCGGGTCTGGCCCGCGACCTGACCGCGCTGGTGCGTTCGCTCGGGGGCTGGTGCCGTGCGCGCGCGGCCACCGGCATGGCGGCGCACAACCTCGCGCCGGTGCATCTGGCCATGAGCCTGCCCGCCCTGCCGGGCCTGGGCTGCCAGCGTGTGCATGGCGTGCCCGCGCGGCCGCCGCGTCGCCCGGCACTGGTCGCCATCGAGCCGGCCGGCGAGGCGCAGACCCGCTGCATCTCGGTCTCCCATCCCACGCGGCTCTACATCACCAGCGACGACTGCGTCACCCACAACACCGCCTTCAGCCTGAACATCGGCGAGCATGTCGCGGTCGATCAGGGCCTGCCGGTGGCGGTGTTCTCCATGGAGATGGGCGCCACCCAGCTCGCCCTGCGGATGGTCTGCTCGGTGGGGCGCCTCGACCAGCAGCGGCTTCGCACCGGCCGCCTCGTCGATGACGATTGGCCGCGGCTGACCAATGCCATCCAGAAGATGCAGGAGGTGCAGCTGCACATCGACGAGACGCCCGCGCTCAATGCGCTCGAGCTGCGCGCGCGGGCGCGCCGGCTGTCACGCCAGTGCGGCCAGCTTGGTCTGGTCATCGTCGACTACCTGCAGCTGATGAGCGCCAGCTCCTCCGGCGAGAACCGCGCCACCGAGATCTCCGAGATCTCGCGCTCCCTCAAGGCCCTGGCCAAGGAGCTCAACTGCCCGGTGATCGCGCTCTCGCAGCTCAACCGCTCGCTCGAGCAGCGGCCGAACAAGCGCCCGGTGATGTCCGACCTGCGCGAGTCCGGCGCCATCGAGCAGGATGCCGATGTGATCCTGTTCATCTATCGCGACGAGGTCTACAACCCCGACTCGGCCGAGAAGGGCACCGCCGAGATCATCATCGGCAAGCAGCGAAACGGCCCGATCGGCACGGTGCGCCTGACCTTCGTGGGTCAGTACACCAAGTTCGAGAACTTCACCGCCGGGTCGGTGTGACCAGGGGCTGCGCTCAGAGCGCCTCCCCGGCGTAGTCGGCCAGCCGCGAGCGCTCGCCGCGCTGCAGGGTGATGTGGCCGTTGTGGGCCCAGCCCTTGAAGCGGTCGACCACATAGGTGAGGCCCGACGAGCCCTCGGTGAGGTAGGGGGTGTCGATCTGCGCGATGTTGCCCAGGCAGACCACCTTGGTGCCGGGCCCGGCGCGGGTGATCAGCGTCTTCATCTGCTTGGGCGTGAGGTTCTGCGCCTCATCGATGATCAGGAACTTGCTCACGAAGGTGCGCCCGCGCATGAAGGACATGGCCTTGACCTTCACCCGTGAGCGGATCAGGTCCTGGGTAGCCGAGCGGCCCCAGTCGCCGGCGCCCGAGTCGCCATGGTTGAGCACCTCGAGGTTGTCCTCGAGGGCGCCCATCCAGGGCTGCATCTTCTCTTCCTCGGTGCCGGGCAGGTAGCCGATGTCCTCGCCCACCGGCACCGTGGCGCGGGTCATGATGATCTCGTTGTAGCGCTTGGCCTCGATGGTCTGGGTGAGGGCAGCGGCCAGGGTGAGCAGGGTCTTGCCGGTGCCGGCCTGGCCGAGCAGCGACACGAAGTCGATCTCGGGGTTCATCAGCAGGTTCAGCGCGAAGTTCTGCTCGCGATTGCGCGCGGTGACGCCCCAGACCGCGTTCTTCTGGTGGGCGTAGTCGCGCAGGGTCTGCAGCACCGCGGTGCGGCCGGTGATCTCGCGCACCTGCGCGGCCAGCGGCATGTCGCCTTCCAGCCAGACGAACTGGTTGACCAGCATGCTGGCCACCAGCGGCCCGGTGATCCGGTAGAAGGTGAAGCCGCCCTGCTGCCACGATTCCACGCCCTTGCCGTGCCGCTCCCAGAAGTTCGCCGGCAATTCGAGCCGGCCGCTGTAGAGCAGATCGGTGTCCTCGAGCACCTGGTCGTTGCGGTAGTCCTCGGCGGGCAGGCCCAGCGCGCGGGCCTTGATGCGCATGTTGATGTCCTTGGACACCAAAACCACCTCGCGCCCGCCCATCAGTTCCTGCAGGGCGCGCACCACGCCGAGGATCTGGTTGTCGGCCTTGCCCGCGGGCAGGCTCTCGGGCAGGGCCGCAGCCACGGCCTGGGTCTGGAAGAACAGGCGCCCGGCGGCCTCGCGGCTGCCCAGGGCGGACAGCGCGATGCCCTCGTCAATGCGGTCATGGGCGGCCGCGATCAGCGCATCGATCGAGCGGCTCACCTGGCGTGCATTGCGCGCCACCTCCGACATGCCCTTCTTGTGGCTGTCGAGCTCCTCGAGCGTCATCATCGGCAGGTAGATGTCGTGCTCGGCGAAGCGGAACAGGCTGCTCGGGTCATGCATCAGCACATTGGTGTCGAGCACGAAGAGCTTGCGCGCGCCCGGACTCGTGCGCGGCGCGGCGGCGACCACCGGCTTGACGACTTCCGGCCTCACCGCGCCCCCGGGCCTGGCGGCGACTGCCGCCGCTGCTGCGGCCGCCGGGGACTCGGTCGCTGCCATCGAGTCTGCGGGCGCAGACCCACGGCCGGCGCGGCGCCGCACCTTCGCCGGTTCGGCGGCCGCCCGGGCTGATGCGATGGGTGCCGGCGTCGCTACCGGCGTCACCGCCGGCGCCAGTGCCGCAGCGGCTGCAGCAGCGGGCGCGGGCGCCGCGGCCGAGGCGGCTGGCGGCGCGGCTGCCTCGTTCACCGCCGCGGGCGCCGCGGCCGGCCGTTTGCGCCGCACCCGGGCGGTCGGCTCGGCGCTCAGGTCGAGCAGGGTGGCGGGCTTGGTCGGGGCTTTGGGTAGTGGCATGGGGCGCCGGCGCTGCGCCGGTGTGATCCGGCCGCGTGGGCGGCCGTGGGGGGCTGGGGGCTAGAGCGACCGGACGAAGGCGAGCACCTCGGCGGCATGACCCGGCACCTTCACACCGCGCCATTCCTGC